>CAJXEN010000099.1 GCA_913052465.1 uncultured Oceanospirillaceae bacterium | reverse complement strand
AAACCAAGCTATTATTAGATATATCTGTACGCAGCTTATCAGCGAGCAAATCATTTAAATTAACGATTTGATTCAAGGCGTTTGATGCTATATCGTATGCATCACGACTGGCTCCTTGAGACAGAATTTGGGCTTATACGTTGCCATTCTCACGACTAAGGTTAATGACTTTTTCCTGAGTACTGCGAAAGCGATTGTATTGCTGCTCAAACTCGGTAAGCAAAACAGCCCCTTGCTCAGTTACTAACGGTTTTGTGGTGGCTAGTAAGTGTATTAAGGCCTTATCTTCTGCGCTGATAGCGGCTTCATATTCATCCATTTCAGCTTCTGATTTAGACAAAATTAAGTTCTTTTCTGAACGCTGCAGAGCTATGAGGTTTTGCACCATACGCGCAACATCACGAATTTTCGTAGATTCAATTTCTGTCGCCTTAGATAAAGACTGCTGGCTAACCCTAAGGGCATATTCCGCAGACCAAATGGCTAGTCCCATAATGCAGATAACCATTATAAAGCCGAAGGTAATACGTTGAGCTAAGGTTACATTGGGAAACATAAATTATTCGTTTAATTCCAATATCGATTATTGTATAGCCCAGTCTATAGTGACGCAGTTACTTTTTCCACCGAACCCTTAACAAAACAAACGAAGTTCAATTCTCTGCTCTAGTTTAGGCTGGCATTGTCTTCGTTGATAGGGAGTCTAAAAAGTAAATATTTATACTTCCATAGCCTGCAAAAAGAGTCTCTCTGTTAAAAAGGAACACAAAGGTAAGCACTGTAAAGCTGCCACGGCCCTGCCTGTGCCAATAATGCCAACCAACCCACCCAAGATCACTCAATAATTGATGGTAAGCGACGAGCAATTATGAAAATACAGACTCTATTAACAGAGCTAAACTTTCGCTACTAGAACATATTAACGCTTTTATTAGTCAACGTATTGCGAGGTTATTTTTTTAAGGAGACGTGTATTTTCTTGACCAATGGAGTAGCTTTGATCTGACGCCAACTTTAACTACTTAACAGCCTCAGCATAGTTTTGCGCAACACTTTCACCCTTGGCGTACATCATTCCCAGTATGGACTGAGCGCTTATGCCTCCCTTTTGTACAAACGGGATCGATAAATTAACTGCTTGTAAGAAATCATTTTTTCCATGAGCAGCAGAATCGGCTCAATTTTTTCTAGGATAATCATCATATGTCCATCTACCCTTGTTATTAAGTCTTATTTTTCTTTTGTAACTCATCGATATTTATTAAATTTCACATATAAAAAAAGCGCATTAATACGCGCTATTGAGGATCATTTTAAACCGCCGCACAAGGTGTTTTTAAGCACTTTCGCATCATGAATAGATCAACCATGTTAGTGGCGGCTATATAGAAAGACTACTGCCATAGCTAAGCTCAGAGGCCCATTTTCTTTATAAAAGAATACGTTGCGCCAAAATTAGGTGTAAGCCAAAAAAATTAACAGAATAATATCTGGGCAAGACAGTTAAATGCAGGCCCTAGTCTGCAGGCTTATGCGCTGCATCACCACCAGTAGCTGCTTCAAGCGTCTCCAAAAGCTGTTCTATAGCATGCTGCGGCAAACGTCCAGGTTGACCCTCTTGCAGCGCTAATTCGATCTTACGGGCGGGGTCTGAGATGTATTCTAAATCCAACATATCGCCACTACTTGCTAGATTGTGTGCCTTGCGGTGCATAATATCAAATATAGCCAAATCATGGGGAGCAGCCTTAAGCATGTTCCAACTCTGACGAACTTCGACCACCTTGGCTGGTATGTTTTTGGCAAAGCCCTGTTTCATTTCAGCTAACACAGCCTGGATATCAATTTTTTCTTCGGTGCCGGTCATATCAACTACCCACCTTGGCCCATGCCACTTGAACTCTGTCTGCCAACGTCATCGGGTCGAACGGTTTTACAATTACATCAATCGCACCTACTTCAAGATAGGCTTGTACTTCATCCAACTGCACCTTGGCAGTCATGAAAATTGCTGGAATGTCCTTGTAAGCCTCAATTTCACGGATTTTTTTCAGAGCACCCGGTCCATCCAGTTCAGGCATCATCACATCCAAGATCAGCAACTGCGGTTCAAAGGCCTCGATCTCATTCAGTGCCTCCAACCCTGAGCTGCAGATTTTCAGCGTGAAGCCACCAACCACCTCCAACGCCAGTGACACCAACTGCTGAATGTCAGGTTCATCTTCAGCATACATTATGCGAACTAGTGGGGCCATGTCACTTCTTTGATTTCTATTACTAATGTTTTATTCTTGTCCTGTAAATTCAGCATACACCCTTTTATTTCTTGAACCAATCCCTTTTCAGCACAACTGCCGCTTTGTGGGACAGGTCGTCACCGGTAATTGGCAAAGCCAATGTGTGATCTCATTTGGCAGGTAAAAGATTTCACTACGTTAAGTCGTTTCTTTCTCTAAGCCTAAGGGTTAGTATTGTGTGCATGCCAATTTAGTACAACAACGGCCACTATAACAGGAAGCAACACAATGGACTTAGGTTATCGGCTCAAAAAAATTCGTAGGCGACAAGGCCTGTCTCTTGAAGAATTAGCGATGCGTGGCGGGGTAAGTAAGAACCTTCTAGTCAGGATCGAAGCGAACTCTGTAAGCCCTTCTTATACGTCCTTACTGCAAATACTTAAAGGGTTTCCTATCGATGTAGGTGATTTCTTTAATGCAGAGTTGGACGACACTCACCAAGTCGTATTTCGGGGAGATCAACAGGCAAAATTGAAATCCACAGGAGTTGCTATCACGCTCCATGGCCACATTATGCCAGGCCGACATATTTCCATGGTACAAGAAACATACTTACCTGGGGCAGATACAGGCGAAAACCTTCTGCGATATGGTAGGGAGGAAGTGGGTCTGGTGATGGAGGGCGAAATTGAACTTACTGTAGACCATCTTATCCATCATTTAGTCGCTGGTGATAGCTACTATTTTAGTACTCACCTGCCCCACCGCTTTCGCAACCTAGGCAAAGTTGCAGCCAAGGTGGTGAGTGCCAACTCCATGTAAAGCCAATCACTCAGACGATACTGCCTAAGGCTTATCACAGAGCTGGCTTCTAGAATAGAGTCCTCACTAAGACAATATCTAATTTATTATAGAAGCCAAAAACCTAGATAAACTCAGGGGTTAAAACAGAATAAACATCAACCCATAAATCTGTTATCCCTCACCTACTATTAGGCCTACTTAACTACCTTCCCAATACCACGCCTGCACTCCTTAGCCCAAGTAACCTGAATTTGTTCCGCCAAAGTAATAGGGTTGAACGGTTTGGCAATCACATCAACTACCCCCATTCCAAAATAGCCTTGTACTTCAGATATCTGAACCTTGGCTGTCATGAAGATAACTGGAATCTCTTTGTACGCCTCTATCTTGCGGATTTCTTTCAGGGCACCTGGGCCATCTAGATCAGGCATCATCACGTCAAATATTAGCAGTTGTGGATTAAAAGCCTCTATTTCATTCAGTGCCTCAAGCCCTTTATTACAAATCTTCAGAGTGAAACCTCCGAGCACTTCCAACGTTTGTGATACCAACTGTTGAATATCAGGTTCGTCTTCAGCATACAGTATGCGTACTAATGGTTGCATTTACTCTCCTGTGCATTTTATCTATATTATTATAGTGACTGTTTGGTGATTCAGCATACACCCTTTTGGTGACCACGTTGGGAAAATCTCCCATTAAGTGCAGTGAGCTTTAACATTAACAGTGAACTTAGGTAACCTAAGCAACACAGACTACATAGGCAATATAAGCAACCTAGCCACAGAAAATATTCAGTCTTTGTTGACAGAGTGACCATTCACATTGCCCAACAGCGGTGATGATGAGACTATAGAGATGATACTATAAAGGTGAGACATCTTTACTAAGCATAGTTGACATTAAAAAGGACATATTGATGAGTACTGAGTACGAGAAAGGGCTTGAGGCATACCAATCAGAAAACTTTGAGACTGCCCTAGAACATTGGACTGTTGAGGCTAAACAGGGAGATGCTAAGGCACAATGTAAATTAGGGTACATGTACAAACATGGCAAAGGAACGCTACCAGACTATAAGATAGCAGCGATGTGGTATACAAAATCTGCTCAGCAAGGGGAGATATTGGCTCAATATAAATTGGCACTCATGTACGATAACCATCAGGGTGTTGTAGATAGCGATACAGCAGCGGTTAAGTGGTATACCGAGGCGGCTGAGCAAGGTCACGGTCTGGCTCAATATAATCTGGGGGTTAAGTACGACAGTGGTGAGGGTGTTCCTGAGAACAATGAAGCAGCAGTTAAATGGTACACCAAAGCTGCTGAACAGGGCATTGCTAATGCACAATATAATCTGGCACTTATGTACGATAATGGCGAAGGCGTTCTAAAGGACAACAAGGAAGCCGTGAAATGGTTCACTATAGCCGCGAAGAAGGGGTATGCTGATGCCCAATCTAGCCTTGCTGCTATGTATGAATATGGTGAAGGGGTTCTTACTGACTATGTACGAGCTTACATGTGGTACAACATAGCTGCCTATCACGACAGCGAAGGTGCTGCTGAATTGAAAGAAAAGGTGTCTAAAAAAATGACACGACATCAAATAGCCAAGGCGCAAGAGATGTCTGCCCGTTGTGTGGACAGTGGCTATGAAGATTGTTAAGGCGCTCTAGTAAAAACTCCATCTTACCCGGCAGCTCACTTTTAGGCGATTAGATATTCAATAAAACCCACAGCAGCACTAAAACATGGTTTTGTGGGTTTGCTATATCGAAGGGCCTCTGAGATATTTTTAGTTCTTTACAGGCACTGACTTAGACCTAACTTATTAACATTATAACTACACACCCACCTTGGCCCAAGTCCCCTGAATTTGCTGCGCCAGTGTCATCGGATCAAAAGGCTTGGTAATCACATCAACTGCGCCGATATCTAAATAACCCTGAACTTGATCAGGTTGAGAGTTAGCAGTAATGAAGATCGTTGGTGTGTTACTGTAGGCCTCTATTTTACGGATTTTTTTTAGTGCCTCTGGCCCGTTCAGGCCTGGCATCATTACGTCAAATAGCAATAGTTGTGGCTCAAAGGCTTCTATCTCATTAAGTGCCTCAAGCCCTGAACTACACGTCTTCAATGTGAAACCACCAATCAGTTCTAGTGCCATTGATGCTAATTTCTGAATATCAGGCTCGTCTTCAGCATACAGTATGCGAACTAGTGGCTGCATTTGTTCTCCCTTAACGTTGATTTGTATCGCTGAAGTTATTCATTAGTAATTTACAAAAAACACCTTTTTGTTGATTATTTGGAGTAACCACCCGGTTGGGGCGAAACGCCACGTATGGTAGGGGGAAATAACAGGTCATGTCAATGAGCTCAGAACCAAAAACTTATTTTTAGTAGCGGGCAATATTGTGACTATGACTGTTTTACTGGCCCACACACCTTCTCTTTTTGGGAACGAAACATCATCAATGTTCTCCCCATTTTACAGATAGGTTATGGTGTCAATATTGAGTTTAAGTTTAAAATAAGCAAAGGTAGCAGGTAATAATTTTATATGCAGAGGCAAACAGGTTGTGAACGAATACGGCACCATACTTTTAGGTGAAGTGAAGTGAAGTGAAGTGAATATTACATTTTCACTCAATATTGGCGCCGTGCAATGCCTAACTTAGCCAGATTCCTTTGTCCATAAGCGGTAACCTGTTAGCTGGCGCTCAGCTTGTTTTATTAGTGATCCAATTTTATCTGTGTCGTAGGGTTGCGTTAACATTTTTTCTCGTATCTCAGACACTGTTAACAGTAGTTCATCTGCACCAAACAGGCCAGCATTGCCAACACATTTATGTAACTCTTCACTGAGGTTTTCGAAATCATTCCTTATTAGGTGATCCGCACACAGTTGCACACTTATAAGATTTTGGTCCACAAAATCGTCTAACAGATG
Organism: uncultured Oceanospirillaceae bacterium; assembly: GCA_913052465.1. Taxonomy (GTDB): domain Bacteria; phylum Pseudomonadota; class Gammaproteobacteria; order Pseudomonadales; family Balneatricaceae; genus Njordibacter. Next base: position 2,599 of record CAJXEN010000099.1, on the reverse strand, counting down.
AATTAATGTAGGATTGATATTTGGCCTTAGTGGCGCACAAAAATTGCTGCTATGTTTCCCTAGTGCTTGGCGAATAGCATTAATAAGCTGCGTCTGAGTAAATGGTTTAGGTAACAGTTGATCTATGCCTGCCAATTGGGCTTTATCACTAAGGCTTGACCAATTATCTGCCGTGTGCATCACAATTGGACACTCTTGGTTGCCCATTTCATATTCATAAGCTCTAATGCTCTTACTAGCCTCAATACCATTAGTGTCGGGTAGTCTGTAGTCCATTAATATTAGGTGTGCACTATGGTCTTTAAAGTGCGCTAGTGCTAAAGCACCTGTATCAAAAATGCTAATATTGGCACCTGTTGCTTGCAGAAAAGTAGTTATAACGTTTTGGTTAATGGTTGAATCTTCTACCAACAATATATTAATACCAATAAAGCAGTTCTGGCTTTCATCTAATTCCTGGGGCGCCGGCAATAGGGCATGTGTATCCTCGTGGGGCGCAGTGCTAGGCGGCAACACTAGATTAAAGGAAAAGCAGCTTCCTTGGCCCAACTCAGAAGTGACTGTGATAAAACCTCCCATCGCTTGAGTGAGGCCTTCAGAAATAGCCAATCCGAGTCCGGTTCCAAAGTTACCAACTTTAATAGACTTCAACTCAGAGGCTTGTAGCTGGTCTTCAATTTGGTAATAAGGCGAAAAGATATACTTGATCTGGGCCTGTTCCATGCCACAACCTGTATCTGTGACTTCAAACGTAATAAGGTGATTCTTGTTTTTACTCTCACTCTCAGCCTGTCCGTCACTTAGCTGACGCTTACCAATGCTTAGACGCACTTCACCCTGTTCGGTAAATTTTAGGGCGTTGCCAATCAGATTAGTGAGTATCTGCTTTACGTGGGGCATATCACCATACAACCAATCACTCACCTCACTCCCCATTTCAATAGTAAAAGCAATCCCTTTTTGTTTAGCTGACAACGAAAACAAGTCTGTTAAGTCCTTTACTAGGCTATGGCTTGAAAATGCTCCTGCTCGAATAACGATTAAGTTCTGATCAATCTTTGAAAAATCTAACACCTCGTTTATAAGCCCCACAAGTTGCCGGCTAGCTGCACCCAAGTGACTGAGGTGTTGTGTTTGCTCGCTTGCCGATGGCTTGCTTTGTAACATTTCCACCATACCCAATATACCGTTAAGCGGAGTGCGCATTTCATGGTTGATAGTGGCCAAAAATTCACCCTTAGCATGATTAGCTTGTTCTGCTAGGTGAGTCGCTTGTTTCAGTTCTAATGTTCGTTCATTAACAGTTTTTTCCAACACTGCTTTGGCTTCGTGGGCGAGCTTCAACAGTAACAAACTAGCTTTATTTTTGTCTTCATTTAAGGTGATCACTCGTCTAAATAAGACTACTGAAAATAGCACCATTTCTATAAGTGAGCCGAACAGAGCTGCATGATCAGTAAAAAAGTTACTTGGCATTAGACCAAATGCTGTGAGACGCAGTATTACCACACACGATACAAATGCAGCGATACCAAACGCTAATAACTGAGCAGAGGAATTACCTATAACAGCTGCATAAATTGCTACTCCAAGCACAAATACGGCCAATAAAAGAGAGAATACCAAGGTGTAAAAAAAGAAATTGAAATCATACAAAGTAAGCATCGCAAGGACAGCAGCAACAACACAGCTGACCTTAAGCATGGTGTTAAACCAGGGCAAAGTCCGCTTAGCGTCTAACGCCTTGCCCACAAATAACGCAAAGAATATGATCAAAACATTGTAGATTAAGTACAGAATGCTGCGGTCAGAAATAGGCAGTTCAAAAAACAGATCAAGTGCGGCGTCAAATATCGCCATGGGAATAAAGCACAAGATATAGGCGCAGTAATATAAATAAATGGTTTCTTTAACAGAGATGTACATCAGCATGGTGATAAGTGACAGCAACAAAACTGCACCAATAAAAAATTTCAATAACGTGATGTGGGCCAAATCAAAATGGCTGCTATGGAGGACATCGCCAATCTTAATATCGATCCTTTGCAGCCTGATTTTACTATATATTTCCAAGTAATAGGTTTGCTCTTGATACGCATCAAGAGACAGGTTAAACGTTGGAGATACCCCCCAGACAAGCCTTTGATGCAAGGGTACATTTGTACCACTAAGTAGACTCACCCATTTAGCTTTTGGCTGACCGTTCAACTGCTGCTCATAATGAACATTAACTATCTGTGGAAAGGCTTGCTTAAGATAAATACTAGGGTGAATGGTGTGGTCGGTTAGATTGACGAGGGTCACAGCAAACCAGTGGTGTGTGTCCTGCGGAGGAATAATGAATCCAGCAGTTATTAACTCACCAGAAACCATGGCCGCTTTCGCCTGCGCTGGCGTTGCCACCTTGCTCGTATCAGCCCAGTAAAGTGTGGATAATCCTTGTGACTTAATGTTGTCACTCACTTCAAACTGGGGTGGGGCAACAGCCCAGGACTGGCTAGCCACTAACATGAACAAAACCACCAAAGATCGCATCCATAAAAAGTGTGCTATACAAGAAAAAAACATCATTTGTATCTGTTACCGAATATCCCTCAAG
>CAJXEN010000098.1 GCA_913052465.1 uncultured Oceanospirillaceae bacterium | reverse complement strand
TGATCAGAAAGGTTAATTCACTAATAACTAATAACTAATAACTAATAACTAATAATCAACAACCAATCACCAGCATGACTATATTTGACCAATGATGTCTTTATATTTTTACAAATATTGGCGACAGCACCCTCTTTTTTTAGGGACTTGGGGCTTCTTTGCACCTGCATATATGGGCGAGAGAACAGTGATAATAACCCATCGATTAACGCTCACCAAACGACTCTATCAGTGTCTTGCGCAGCGGTTTGAGCAGATAATCCATCAAGGTGCGATCACCTGTACGAATATCCACCTGAGCAGTCATGCCCGGCAGTATTTCTAAAACTTTGCCTGTGGTTGTAGTCACTGGGTTGGATGATGATGACACATGCACACGGTAATAGATCTCTTCCCCTTGGCCTGTTTCTTCTTTTAGGGTATCCGCACTGACATACAGCACCTTGCCGGTAACACCACCAAAGATGGTGTAATCAAATGGGTCAAAGCGGATGTTGGCCACTAAACCTGGACGGATATAGGCAATGTCTGTGGGCTTGATTTTGGCCTCAATAATTAAATCATCATCCACTGGCACAATTTGCATAATTTCCTCACCAGCGCGTAATACCCCGCCCACGGTGGTCACCCTAATGTTTTTTACAATACCATTGACGTTGGAAGTAAATATACTGTCGCTGAGTTCTTGTTGGTAGCGCATGAGCACTTGACTATTCTGGGCTATTTCATCCTCTACCTTAGAAAGATCAATGCGGGCCTCTTCCATAAAAGAGTTCTGGGCGTTCACTAATCTAGCATCGGCATCATTAACAGCGCGCTCCCCTTGTATTACTTCCATACCACTGATGTCACCAGAACTTAGCAATTGTTGATTGAGCTCAAGTTCTTTTTGGGCTAAATAGACAGCCACTCGTAGTGTGCGCATCTCTTCATTAAAGCCAATTCGCCTTTGTTTGAATAGGGCACGTTCAATGTCTTGCCTTTCACGCAAGGCCATGCGTTCCTCTGTAGGGAAGTTAACAGTCTCTGCACCAGTGACTTCTGCACGTAAACGAAGGGCTTTGGCTGTTAAGCCAAAAAGACGTGCATCCACTTCGCCTACCTTGGCACCCACCCTCGTATGATCCAAACGTGCCAGCACCTGACCAGCAACAACACGATCACCTTCTGCCACCATAAGTTGTGACAACACGCCACCGTCTACCGCCTGTATAACCTGTACCCGACTACTAGCGATCACTTCGCCAGTGGCTCTGGTCACCTCGTCAATGCGAAAAGTCATCGCCCAGGCACCAAAGCCAAAAAAACCTGTTAATAGCACTACCAATAACCAACTATGGTTTTTACGATGAAAGTTCTCTAGCCGTGCCACACGATTTTTTCTAGTGAGATCATATTCATTGTCATATTCAGTATTACCACCATTAAATAACATCGCGGGCACCTCCTATTTGAGCGCGCGGAGAGGCCAGTTTCAGTGTTTCCGCCTTACTCGTCGATGTATTTGCCATCCATTGTGGCACTATGTTTTCTGGTGACCCGTCCTTCACAACCTCTCCTTGTTGCATCACAATAACCCGATTGGCCAGCTTCATAGCCTGCATAGGTCGGTGCGTTGCAATAATCACAATGTCGTTGGGCGCTACGTGGTCTGCGAGCACTGCCCATACTTTAGCTTCGCTTTCAACATCTAGTGAAGCGGTAGGTTCGTCCAATAACCAGATCCGCGGTTGATCTATAACTAGGCGCGCCAACGCTACTAACTGACGCTGACCACCAGACAGGCCTTCACCGCCTTCGCTGATAACCAAGTCCATACCTAATGGATGACTAGCGGCAATAGCATCTATACCTAGGTCACGAGTCACTTTAAGTAAGCGTGAATCACCTGCTGAGCCAGACATTGAAAGGTTGCTACGCAAGGTGCCTTTAAATAAATGTATTGCCTGCGGCAGATATCCCATCTGACTGGCCACTAGTTGTGAGTCTATTTCCCATAGGTCGGCATCACCTAAACGAATACGTCCTTCGCTGGGGCAGTACATGCCAGCCATCACCTTAAGTAGGGTAGATTTACCACAACCAATGGGGCCCACTAACAACACACGTTCGCCGGCATTAAAGGTGAGCTTAGAAATGTTCACTTGCTGCACAGGTGACTCTGGGTAAGCAAAGCGAATTTTATCTAAGTCGATGGTTTCTGGAGGGTGTTCAGGTAACAGCAACGTTTGATTAGGACGGCGTTCCAGGTCTAAAACTAATATCTGGTTCACCATCTGCAATGATTGGCTAACGCCTTGCCATTGGGTTAAATATTGTACCCCTTGGGCAATAGGCGCAATTACGCGCCCACCAAGAATACTACAGGCAATAAGACCACCCATGGTTAATAAGCCGGCCTCTATCTGCAATACCCCCACTACTATTGCAGACACATAAGCGATACTAGACAAACTGCCTGTTGACACAGTAGAAAAGCTATTAATTGCTTTTTGTTGAATATTATAACCATCAATAGAAGCAGTAATCGCCTGCCATTCTTCTGAAAAGCGCCAGGTTGCATTACAGGCGCGAATAGACTCTGCACCACGAATGGCATCCACCAATATACCTTGCCTCTCGTTTACCCGTATCAATTGTGTACGCATCAAGTCACGCAGGCGCCTTTGTGTCACCAAGCCCAAAACTAAAGCAACGGGCAATATAAGGGCATATACATAGGCCACTTTGCCACCTATAACACCAATAAAAGCTATAAACATAATTACAAAGGGCAGATCAATCAGCCCAAACACAACACCAGCAGAGAAAAACTGGCGTACAGAGTCTAACCCACCCACCTGAGCGGCCAGTGTACCTAGGCTCTTAGGTTGAATGTCTAATCTAAGATGCAACAGGTGATCAAATACCTGCTGTGAAATACGTTTGTCTACAGTCACTGCCACACTATCAACAATGCGCGCACGTAGTATTTTTAGTAGCCAGTCAATAATAATGATAATACCCATGCCCACAACTAGAGTAGTAAAAGTGGCATAAGACAATGTAGGCACCACCCGGTCATAAACCTGCATGGCAAACAACGAAGTAGCTATGGCGAGTACATTCACGATTAATGTAGCAATAACCACCTTGGCTATCCAGCTGGGTTCACGCAGCAGTTCACGCAGCACCATGCGCGCTGCTAGATTACCTTTGAAACCGGGTACTTGAAATTTTGAACGCTGCACTGCGCCACGCAGCCATAGCACTTGGGCATTCTGTAATTCGATATTACTAACCGCTTGATGGCTGCCATCGGCACTGAGTAGGTTAATGGTATCCACATCACCTAGTTGTGCCAGATACCAGGCATCCTCGTGCAATACCAAAGCTGGCAGGCGACGCAGATCAAACCGACGCCAGACTAGCTGCACTGCTTGTACCCCTTTTAACTGGGCATGGGTGAGAATATAACGTGCTTGATCCACAGGTTGGATACTAGGTAGGTTTGCTTGCGCTTTAGTGCAGGCCTGTTGTAAGTCATTCAGTTGGGCAGGTACATCTAGCTGTTTTAACAGCTGATATAGCAATTGGGCAGGAATCATTAATGGTGTTTGGGCTGTGCCGCTATCTAAATTGGCGGCTTTGGCTTCAGCTTCCATGTCAACATCAGTCATTATTCGGATTCTCTACTAAATTTATCGGGGCGGCTAGAAAGCGCATCCAAATTACCAGTCAATGTAGCCAGTCTAAGCGTATAAACAAGCCAGTTGTTGTTGGCTTGAACCAGCTGCAAGCGTTGCTCAGCCAATTCGCGCTGCATATTGAGCACTTCCAGCCAAGACTTCTTACCAGCGACATATTGACGCTGGTAAGAAGCTAGAATTTCTGTCAACGCTTGCACAGATTCCTGCTGTGAGTTAATTAAATTGTTCTGTGCATATCGGTTAGCAATATGAGCGTTGACCATACGACTAAATTCATTACTGGTGGTGTTAAGATCAAACATAGCAGCCTGCAGCGTTGCAGCTGCTGCTTTGTTAGCCCCTATAGCGGCAAACCCCATGCTGTCCAAGTCGGCGGCTAGCTTGATGCTCACAGTGGTGCCACTTAAAAATGCATTACTACTATTGTCCCTGTGAACTGCCTGCAGGTATAGAGTGGGCATGGCAGAAAATTTTTCTCGCTCCACATTAGCACGTGCTAATGCAATAGCTTGGGTCTTTACTGATACCTCAGCACTTTGTGCCAACGCTAAGGCTAGGATTTGTGCTGTGATGGGCAATAGCTTAAGTGTTTCAGGCACAGCCTGAGTAGCGTCTACGGGGTACTGCGTCAGTGCTACTAGCTCATTCTTGACAACCATCAAATTGCCGTCAAGTTCATTCTTTTTCGCTTGCGCCTGCAACAAACGGGTCCAGGCTAATTTAACATCAGCCAATGAAGCCCTTTGCCCTAACTCGCGGCGCTTGATTTGCTGATATAGTTGTTCAAAACTAGCAATATTAGCCAGCGTCACCTTAAGGCTATGATGCACCCGTAAAACGCGCGCATAGGCTACTGCAGTCTGCTCTATTAGGTCTCTTTTTATCTGCAGTAGTTCAGCACTTTCTACAATAATATCAGCATCGGCGTAGGCGATTGCACTATCGATACGACCAAATGCCCATAACGGCTGCACAGCCGTTAAAGAGAATACATCAGCGTTAGTGTCATCGCTAGATAGCTCTGCACTCAAGCTGGGATAGCGCAGCGCTCTTGCAGCTTCAGCAGCATAACCCTTGGCATCTACTTCCGCAGTTTTGCCCTTAAGAGCAGGGTGATTATTAAGCGTTGCCTGCAGTGCAGCTTCAAAGCCAATTGCACCTTCTGCAAGGGTCTGTGGCGCCCACGCAGAGCAAACAACAATAAGCCCTAGCAGCAGTTTATTATATAAGTGTGTATTGTCCAAAATCTAAGTCCACCTTGTTAGTTACTGATTGCTATTAATACCATGAATCCAAAACAACACCTATTTAATTTTAACCCTGTGCATTATCATCTAGTGCCCACTGATCGTTATCTATTGTCCATTGGCCCTCTGCTGACCCATCATCCTTTGGTGCAGGTACTGATTGGCTAGGTCCTGTGGGTTGATGTTTTAACGCTTGCGCTTTTTCCAGTTCACCAGCCATCTCGTAAGCTTGAATCAAATCTTTTCGCCAATTGGCATTCCAAGGACAGGCTTTATGGGCTTTTTCCATCAGGTCAATACCATCTGTTAGGTAGCCTTTGCGAAAGTAAATAAGCCCAACCATTGCATTAGCAGCAGCATGTTCTGGTAGATGATGCAGAAGTTTTTTAAAGCTGTGTTCCGCTTCATCTAGATTATTATTATGGTAATGCGCCACGCCATCGGTTAGCCAGCCCGGTTGCGGCAGTGTCACCATATCAATAGGGTCAAAGTCTATGTTTCTATTGGTGCCAGCGATTAGTGGCGCCAAATGCTCGCTATAACGTTTCCACTTAGCGGTAGAAGTTTTGTAAATGGGCTGCCGTACTTGCCAAACACTGGCTGTTTTTACTGGGCGATCTAGCTCATTAAATGCCAACACCTGTGGTTCCCATGCCACACCCACGTAATCTAGCATTTTGCGCGCTGCACCTTGCGTGTCGCTGACCACATCTTCGTAATTAATTTCTAGAATTTCACCAGGAAAAATGCTGTGCCAGTGATGCATTATCAGGTTGTGATCAGCTAACTGCTCACCTACCCAGTCTAGGTCATAGGCAAAACCCATACCACCATGTTTGGCCTGATAATCGGTAAAGTAGTTGGAGATAGCAATGTCACGTGGATCACGCCGTACTGATATTATTTTAGCGTTGGGGAATAAAAACTTAATCAGCCCAATGTTTTCAAAATTGTGTGGTAGTTTATCTATTATATGGCAGGCTTTTGGGTCGTATTCTTGTAACTCCTTAAGGATAGTATTGGCAATGCCAGTGACCACATGCGGCGTCAAGTCATCAATACAATCAGGATAGCTACGGCCAGAGCCTACATGCCTTTCCCAGCGGTTTAAACCTTGGATACGAGTTGGGATCACGCCTAATTCGCCAGCGCCAAAAATCTGGCTATGGCCAGCCAGAATCTGCTCCACTAGGGTAGTGCCAGAACGTGGCATGCCAAGCACATACACAGGCAGGCTACTCGCCACACCACAATCTTTACGATGCTCAAATAACGACTGGCCAAACGCATGGCGTATGCGTGCTGCGTGTTGGCGATGTTGTTTTGGGTTGTAGGTTAATTTTTTTTTGCTGGACTCATTCGCCTCTACTGCTAGTACAAAGGCTTTGTCGTAATCTTTATGTTTCTCCCAGGACTTGGCCACTTGTAGCATCAGGTCACCTTGTACTTGGCCCCGTAAGCTAGCTTGGCGGGCGGCTTTCTCCATGTTTTCAAGCGTGACTAAATCTTCGGGAAACTGGCGGGCATTAATCAGTTCTGAAAAACCCTTGGCTGGGTCTATGGCTTTAACCCGCTCAAACAAAGTAATGGCTTGATCAATATTACCACGCAGCATTTGCTGCTGCCCCAAGCCTTGTAACGCTGGCATAAAATAGGCATTGTCGGTTAATAATTCGTTAAATAGGGTCTCAGCGATGTCAAAGTTCTGCTCTTGGCTTTCTACCTGAGCCATGGCCTGTTTAGACTGCATGCGCAACATCTCTATCATTGCCCACGGGGTGGCCTCATTTTCGGTCATAGCCGCGCTAAGTTTGGTGGCTTTTTCGGCAGCTATGCGTGCTTGTGCCTCAGAATCACGTAAACAAGCTGCAGATAAACGCAGCCAATAGGCTACTTCGGGTTTGTCTTGGCGTTTAGCAAGGGCTATTAAACGGCGCAACAGGTGTATGGCCTGTGGGGTGCGGCCTTGTATTTGTGCCAACTCTGCCAATTCAGAAATAACCGCAAAGCTCTCTGGAAAATGCTTAAGCGCACCACGCAGGGCTTCTTCAGCAGCGTCATGGCAGTCTTTCCCTGCTAGCAACGTGCTGTAAACCAGCATTAAACCAATCCAATCGTCTTCTTCCAGTGTTTCGCGGCGGGCTTCTAGCCATTCTTCGGCTTCTACTATTCGCTCGGTTGTTAGCCAAATTTGCAGCTGTATAGCCCGGAACTGGGCAGTGAATTGGTGTATTACATGGGATTGTAAATTATCATACGCCAAATCAAACTGGGTAATGGCACTGTCGAGTGCTTGCTGGGCGGCTAGGGAATCGTTGGCTTCTAAACACAGGTATGCCAGCGCACTCCATACCGGCAAACGGGCTGGCATCAGCTGTGCAGAGCGTTGGTACAGGTTGCGGGCTACGTCTAGCTCACCCAATTGCATCTTGCACCAAGCTAGCCGAGCCATAGCCAGTGCATGGTCATTTTTATGCTCTGGCGCATTATTAGTATGCAAATTAACCACAGGTTCAAGCAAAGCCACGGCGTCAGTAATACGGTGCAGCATGCAGTACACGGCGGCCAAATCTACTTGAGCATCAACGCCCAGGTTAGCCAATTGTGCTTCGGCTTGTATGAGCGCAGCTTCTGCTTGCTTGCGTTCATTTAAATGAACATGTGCCAAGGCAATCAATGGCAGCACTTGCATCTCGGCGCTTTGCGCCCAGTAGAGCAAAGCATTGGCTTTTAAGGTGGTAAACTGCAGCTGATCAACTAACTTTCGCAGTGTGTGCACGTATGACAAAATTACTTTCCAAATTAAGTGTTGCTGTTGATGTAGCGATTAATAAACGCGTTAACAGCTAGTCTTCCTTGCGCTAGCCAATTGACTGGCCCATGGGCAGGCTGTACGAGAGTCGTAAAGGGTGCCCACCCATTACCCAAGTTGGGCACTTACGCTGCCACTAGCCTACCCTATTGCCACGCATCCATAATAACTTCAAATCAGGGCAAGGTTCTTTGCCTATGCACACTGGCACCGAGGGTAATGGCGAAGAGATTGCCTTGTGGAATGCGGCGGATGCGTTATCTACGATTTATAGGCTACTTGAGTATATTTACTCAGCCACGTTAGCAGCTAAAGTGTGTGATGGCGGCTATGCATCAGTAGTTTGCCGCTGCCGGCTAACAACAGCTCCCAGATAAACATTTTTCGCCAGCCTAGGCCATGGTGTCAACCGGCTGGGTTACCATTTTAATGACTAGGATGTTTGTGGTCGGGCGACAAGTACCTATACAAGCACCTACAAATGGACCAACATCCAACTGCACGAGCTTTTAGAACAATCCTGGCACCTCCCCACTAACAAGCAAGAGGTGCTATGACATCGCGGAAGGTGTTGTAAATCGTTGGTAGCATTGCAGCACTGGTTAAATGCCCCAACTACCCACGACAAATAATTTGTCGATCATTGTGAAAGGCAAAAGGTGCAAAATGCTAAGCTTAAGCTAGCCCTTGGGATATTAATATAGCACTATGTTCAGTCATTGTTCCGATCAGTATATCATTGCTGTTCCAACCATCGTAATCAAGGTTTTTATACTTCCACATGCCGCAATCACTGAAATCGCGACGGTAGCTCCGCAAAAAGCCCGAGTTGCCAGGATTCCATTTCAGTGCCCATCCAGTTTGGTCAGTTTTAATCACGTATTCCCCCCCATTACCAGTACTGTATCCCAAATAACCGTT
>CAJXEN010000097.1 GCA_913052465.1 uncultured Oceanospirillaceae bacterium | reverse complement strand
TAGCTTGTTGTACCATAAGCAACTGGGGGATGATTGGTTAGCTTTGGCTGATACCTTGCGTATTGATCTTGGCATTAATATCATAGGTCGTGCGCGCAAACAAAAACATGTGTTGGGCATGGGTTATATTATGGAAACCTTAAGCGTGCAAGGCCATCAATATCATTATCAGCAGGTAGAGAATGCATTTACTCAACCTAATGCTTTTGTTAATGAACAAATGATTACTTGGGCTTGTGAAAGTGTCGGACCTTTTGGCGCTAAAGCTAAACCAGATTTGCTGGAGTTGTACTGTGGTAATGGCAACTTTACTGTACCTTTATCGAAACAGTTTGGTAAGGTCATGGCCACCGAAATTGCTAAGTCGTCAGTTAACTCAGCCCACTTTAATCTAGCTGAAAATAACGTTGATAACGTTACCATTGTGCGCTTGTCTAGCGAAGAAATGACGCAGGCTTTAGCCGGCACTCGTCCCTTTAGACGTTTAGCTGAGATAGATTTGACCAGTTTTGATTTTGGCACTATTTTGGTAGACCCACCACGGGCAGGCTTAGATCCAGCCACTTTAGCACTGGTGCAGCAATTTGATCAGGTGGTTTACATATCCTGTAACCCAGAAACTTTGCTAGAAAATTTACAAGAACTCAAACAAACCCACGATTTAAAACGTTTGGCTTTATTTGATCAGTTTCCATACACCCACCATGCCGAATGTGGTGTGGTGCTGCATAAACGTAATTCATAGGACATATAATGACCGACACACGACCAGAAGGCCTGCAGAAAATTAAACACATCGTTGCCGTAGCTTCGGGCAAGGGTGGTGTAGGTAAGTCCACCACTACAGTTAACATGGCCTTAGCCATGGCTACAGCGGGCTTTAAAGTAGGCGTATTAGATGCCGATATTTATGGTCCAAGCCAAGGTTTAATGTTGGGGGTTGCCGAAGGTAGTCATCCCGAAACGATGGACGAAAAATGGTTCGTACCTATTCAGGCTCATGGTGTGAGTGTCATGTCTATGGCGTTTTTAGTTGATGCTAACACGCCTATGGTGTGGCGTGGTCCAATGGCAGCAGGCGCATTGCAGCAGATGTTGCTACAAACTAATTGGGGCGAGTTAGACTACCTATTTGTTGATATGCCTCCTGGTACTGGTGATATACAACTGACTTTATGCCAAAAGGCGCAAGTCTCTGGGGCGGTTATTGTGACTACACCACAAGATTTAGCATTACTTGATGCCCGTAAGGGTATTGAAATGTTTAATAAGGTGAATGTGCCTGTGTTGGGTGTTGTGGAAAACATGAGTACACACGTATGCAGCCAATGTAATCATGAAGAAGCCATTTTTGGTGCTGGGGGTGGCGCTGCATTAGCTAAAGAGTATGGCACACAATTACTTGCCAGCTTGCCTTTGAGTATGGCCATTAGAGTGCTCGTTGATAGTGGCACACCCACAGTGGTAGCAGAGCCAGAATCTGTGGCAGCACAGACCTATGTGCAGTTAGCCCATACCCTTGTGGCCAAGCTTGATGGCACTAGTCAATCCATGCCTAGTATCAGCATTGACGAAGATTAAATACCATGCGCTTAAGTGATAAAGACATTATAGCCGCTTTAAATAGTGGCAAAATTGGTATAGAACCTAGGCCTGACGATAGTGTAATTACGGGTGTCAGTGTAGACCTGCGTTTAGGCAATAGCTTTCGCGTATTTAAGGATCATGCCAGACCATTTGTTGACGTAAGTGCTAGCCGTGAGGAAATCAATAGCACCCTTGAAGCGATTATGAGTGAAGAAATCGTAATTGATAAAGGTGAGAGTTTTTTCCTTCATCCGGGGGAATTAGCGCTTGCAGTGACATTAGAATCCATCACCATTCCTGATGATCACGTTGGGTGGTTGGATGGGCGTTCTTCGCTGGCTAGATTAGGGCTTATGGTCCATGTTACTGCACATCGTATTGATCCAGGTTGGAGCGGTGCTATTGTCCTTGAGTGTTTTAATAGTGGAAAATTGCCCTTGGCGTTAAAACCTAACATGACCATTGGCGCCATTAATTTTGAAACCTTGTCCAGCCCTGCCTTAAGGCCATATAACAAACGCGCTGATGCTAAGTATAAGGATCAGCAAAGTGCTGTAGCCAGCCGTATTGACCAAGACAGCTAAGTAGAATAATCCATGAGCCACCTTTGTTCGATGCAATGTGACCAAGTATTGAAGTCTTTACGGGCTGGTGTGGTGCCTGTAGATCATGTTGATCTCATTCAGGTGGGAAGAGTTGGAGAACAATCTACCTTATCTAAAGACCTACTACATATTATCAAAGGCGGCTCTAGTGTACGTTTCGTTACTGGTGACTATGGTAGTGGTAAGACCTTTATCGGTGAGGTCACTCGTCAACACGGCATTAAACAAGGTTTAGTGGTCGCGACAGCAGCCTTAGCGCCCGACAAGCGGTTACAGGCAAAAACGGGCGAAACAAGGAACCTTTATTCAGCTTTAGTGCGTTCTTTCAGCACCAAGGCAAGGCCCAATGGCAAAGCTTTAGTGAATATCGTAGAGCGCTTTATATTAACGACCTTACGTGAGGCCCATGTTAATAACGTGGGCCCTGAAGCTCATATTGCTCATCGGCTAAGAGATTTTGAAGAGCTCGCAGGTGGATTTGACTTTATTAAAGTGATCCAACGTTATTGGCTAGGCTTAGAAAATCAAGATGATGAATTGAAAAGTACAGCGTTGCGATGGTTAAGAGGGGAGTTTACTAACTTATCCGACGCTAGGACTGGCTTGGGTGTGCGCAGTATTATTAATTATCGTAACTTTTTTAGCGGTTTAAAAATGCTTTGCCAATTTATTCGTATGGCTGGCTACCCTGGGCTGCTCATCTGCTTAGATGAAATGGTGGCTTTGTACGAATTAAGTCATAAACAAACGCGCATCAATAATTTCAATGAGATTCTAAATATCGTTAACGACTGTCTGCAAGGGCAGGTATACGGCATGGGATTCGTGTTTATAGGCACGCCTGAATTTGTTTATGATGAAAAAAAAGGTCTTTACAGTATGCCAGCACTTAAAAGTAGGTTGGCGCTAAATCGCATGGCCACACAAGGTTTAACAGACGTATCAGGCCCAGTGATAGAATTGCAACCACTACAAGAAGTTGAAATGGATGAATTAATGCACAAGCTACGCCACGTGCAAGCATATGGCGTAGTTGAAGATTACTTAATAGATGACATCGTTTTGTGGCAATTTATGCTTAAATGCCGAGCTGTTCACGGGCAGCAGTATTTCCTTAATCCCCGCTTGGCAATTAAAACCTTACTGGATTTACTGGCTGTTATAGCACAAAACCCTAATGTTAATATAGACGACCTGATTGCTGGGATCAGTTAAACCATTGGTCTAACTGAGTTAAATCATCATCGCTTAGCAGGCCACTGACTTGTTTTAAGCGCAGCTGGTTTAATACCAAATCAAGCCGGGCATTAGCCCAGCTTCTTTGGGCCGAAAAAACTAACTTTTGAGCATCCAAAATATCACTAATACCTCTTAAGCCTAGTTGGTACTCTTTGTTTTTGCCTGCTAACGATGCTTGTACAGATATGTGTAATTGATCTAACGCTTGGATTTGTTGACGGCCAGTATCTACCGCTTGATGCCAGCGCCTAACTTGTTGTTGCGTAGCTCTTAATAAAGCTTGTCCTTGTTGTTGGCTTGCATACCAGGTTTCTTTAGCTTCTGTAGTTTCGGCGTTATTAAGGCCACCATCATAAAAATTACCCGACATACTTATCGATAGTGTCGTGCTATCACCGTTGATGCTGCTGTGGTTTTGCGCCATGGTTATACTTGCTTGAGGATACACACCCACGTCCTTAGCTTGGTACCTATGGTACGCCTGTTGGGTGGCGAAACTATTGTTAGCAAGGTCTAAATTACCCTTCTGTGCCAACATAAACCAATTTTCTAAGGTGTCAATGGGCACAAGGCTAGCATTAAAGCTGCTTGCCAGAGCAGGCATCTGCTGCGGCAACGCTTGATTGGTTAAGTTCTCAAGATCAGTGCGAGCTAAGTTTAGGTTTTGTTGAACTTGTAACAAGGCGACCTGTAGTTGTTGAAAATTGGCTTGTATATCTTGCAACTCTATATTGCTGCTTATGCCCAGCTCAACCTGTTGTTGAACTTGCTTTAAGCGTTGCTCTATGGCCGTCACTTCCGCCATACTCGAAGACCGTTGATGCTGTTGTTTTATCACTGCTACATAACGTTCAATGACAGAAAATATAAGGCTTTGATGAGTTTTTTCGAAGCTTATGCGCGTTCCTGCAGCACTTTGTTCTGCTACTTTCATGCCATAGTATGCGTCTAGTCTTAATGGTAATGATACTTGCACACCATAACTATTGCTGTCTGAATTATTATCCAGTGCCAGGTTTTGGTTAAAACTACCACTAACCTTCGGCATTAAGGCACTATTAGCTTGGGGGATGATCTGCAATGCAGCATCACGGCTATGCTGGGCAGCAAGGTAGTTTGGGTCATTAGCCTGAGCAAGAATAAAAAGCTCTTGAAACTGGCTGGCGTGGCTACTTATGGCAGAGGTGGCAGCAAAGATCAAGGCAGCAAGACGGTATGAAGAGGTCAAGTGAGGTCCTTAAATAACTAGTTATTGAATAAGTGTAACTAAATAGATGACTAGGTGCTAATAGCTTTACCAAGCTTTGCAGTATCATGCTATGTCAGCGTTATTAATTTAACTATCGAGCCAGGTCAGTTGCTTAAGGTTAAGTTGGTAACGTTTACCATCCGCTTCTTTTTGAACAATCTGCACGATGGTATGGTCTAGCTCTGGAGCAAACCAAATCCACGTTTCTCGTTCAGTCGTTTCGCCTCGATCACGCTTAATGCGCACAGACGTGTAATGACCTAGTGGTGTTTCGATAACGTCTTCACCATCTACTATAAAACTATAGGTTTTAAGATGACCACCATCGGCTACTTGGTAGGTATAGCGAGTTCCATTAACTGCTGGGGCTGCAGCTAAATCTAGCTGTAAACGCAGTTGCACACTTTGTTTATCCAATGTTTGTAGCACAATATCCATAACCCAAGCAGAACCTTGAGCGGTGTTTTTAACTTTTTTGTTAGGCCAATCGAACATTACTTCTACGTCGCGAGTTTTGTTTAGTATTTTACGTTGGTAGCGGTAATGGTTAGGCTGAACTTGATCATCAACAAGACTAAATTGGCTAGATTCGGTGAGGGATGCAACCATTGCGCTGGCTTTAGTAGTGAGCAGGTAGCTGCCGTCACTGCTCTTGATGAGGCTGCGTTCTGCTGTGCCAGATAGACTTATACCTAAGTCCCATTGACTGCTGTAAGTGGCTTGAAAGGTGCTTAGTTGAGCAATGCTAGTATTGCTCCATAGTAATGCTAGGGATAGCACAGCTAAACTAGCTAGGTTAGATATTTTTTGTTTTAAATGAGACATTGAGCTTCCTTGGGTTATCAATTTAGGACGCTCATCTTAGGATTGGAACGGTATACCTGTAACAGGTAACTGGTGGCCATCCATTAATACAGCGTTATTGTTTAGTTTTAAACGGCCCTCGCAAAACCACTTTATGGCGATAGGGTAGATTATATGTTCTTGTACCAAAACCCTAGCAGCTAAAACACGGGGTGAATCTAACTCTAAAACAGGAACCAATGCCTGTAAGACTACAGGACCGCCATCAAGTTCACTAGAAACAAAATGTACACTGGCCCCATGCTGGTCAACTTCTGCTTCTATTGCCCGTTCGTGGGTATTTGTGCCTTTAAATTGTGGTAGCAGTGAGGGGTGAATGTTTAACATGCGGCCATTGTAGTGGTGCGTTAGCTGTGCAGTAAAAACACGCATAAAACCAGCTAAAACAATAAGCTCTGGTTGTTTATCGTCTATGGCGTGCATTAGCTCACGATCAAATGCTTCACGGCTACCAAAGTCAAGATGGTTAATAACACGAGTTTCAATACCTGCTTTATGGGCCCGCACTAGCCCCATCGCATCTGCTTTGTTGCTGATAACTAAGTCTATCGTGGCAACTATAGCCCCAGCAGCAATGGCGTCAATGAGTACTTGTAAATTGCTACCACCGCCTGACAGAAGTACTACCAGACGTGGAATCTGTTGTAACGATTGTTGATGCATTAAATTGTCCGGACAGTGAGTTAGCGTAATATAATAGCTTCTTCATCGCCACTATTTTGCTTAATATGGCCTATAAACCAAGGCAGTTCACCTGCTTTGGTAAGGATTTCTAGAGTTTTTTCTTGGTCTTCTTCAGTCACTACGATCACCATACCAACACCGCAGTTAAAGGTGCGGTACATTTCGGTATCGGTCACATTACCATTGCTTTTTAACCATTTGAATACAGCAGGTTGTTGCCAAGAGTTGGTCTCAATGACGGCCACACTGTCGGTTGGTAATACCCTTGGAATGTTCTCCAGTAGGCCACCACCAGTAATGTGGGATAAAGCTTTTACGTCGACTTGCTTAAATAGTTTTAATAAGGCTTTGACATAAATACGTGTAGGTTGCATCAACGCTTCAGCTAAGGAAGTGCCACCAATGTCTTGTTGTAAATCTGCTTGGTTTACTTCGATGATTTTACGAATTAAGGAATAACCATTTGAGTGAGGGCCAGAAGCGGGTAGGCCTATGAGTATATTTCCAGCAGCCACTTTGGTGCCATCTATAATTTTGCTCTTTTCTACAATGCCTACACAGAAACCAGCAAGATCATAATCTCCACCATCGTACATGCCTGGCATTTCTGCAGTTTCACCACCCACTAAAGAAGCGCCAGCAAGCTCACAACCTTCACCTATTCCGGTCACTACTCGTGTTGCAATTTCTACGTCTAGTTTGCCAGAAGCATAATAGTCTAAAAAGAATAATGGTTCTGCACCAGAAACTATTAAATCGTTAACGCACATGGCGACTAGGTCGATGCCGATGTGGTCATGACGGTTAAGTTCTAGGGCCAACTTTAATTTTGTGCCAACCCCATCAGTACCAGAGACAAGTACGGGTTCATCATAGCCTTTGGGCAATTCAAACAATGCGCCAAATCCGCCTAAGCCTGCCATTACTTCTGGGCGACGGGTACGCTTAGCGACACCTTTAATGCGTTCAATGAGGGCATTGCCTGCATCAATATCGACACCAGCGTCTTTATAGCTTAGGGAGTTGGTAGGGGATTTGGTACTCATGGCAGGGGGTGACCTTAGGCGGTTGAAATAAGTCGCTATATTTTATCACTCTCGCAGCGTTTCATCACCCGCTTATAGGTGAAGTTTGACGATTTATTGTACTTTTCTTGCTAGCGGCCTTGCAGCATTTTGACTATAGTTGGGCTAGAGTTACGTTGGAGTTATAATCAACATAGAAAAAGACTTAATCGAATGGTGCCCCAAAATATTGTATGACGTTAATATTGCTTGAAACAGTGGCTAAGCCACTTAAAATAATTCTTTGTGTAGTATTGTTGTTGTTTTGTAGACCGGCGCTTAGTTTGACAGTGGATGGCCTTTATAGCGCCCAGGTGGCGGTTGACGACCAGTCTTCTGCACAGGTGTCGAAGGCAAAAAAATTGGGCCTTGCTAAGGTGATTGTGAAAGTCACAGGTCAACCTCAGAGCCTTAATAATGCCCGTATACGTGGTGCATTAAGTAATGCAGAGGTCTACTTACAAAGTTTTTCCTTTGCTACGCAGTTAACTAATGGTCAACCACAAGCATTAATAGAACTGGCATTTGATGAATTACAAGTTAATCAATTAATTCGAGGCTCTAGCCTACCTATTTGGGGTGCAGACCGCGCAGCAGTATTAGTGTGGCTGGTGGAAGATAAGCAGGGTATGAGGCAAATTGTAAATGATGATGATCATCCTATGGTGGCCCAAATCATGTCTCAAGCAGACCAGCGTGGTATGCCATTATTATGGCCCTTGTTAGACATAGAGGACCAAGTGTCTATAGACGCCAGTGCTCTTTGGGGTTTGTTTAGAGAAACGATAAAAAATGCCTCTACCCGTTACCAGCCCAATGCTGTGCTAGTTGGTCGAATGTTCCAAGATAGCCAACAGTTATGGCGTGTAGAGTGGAATTTTTGGCTGGACGAGGTTGAACAGCAATGGTCTTCTGAAGGTGCTGATTTAGCTGCATTGGTAGAACCATTGCAAGACCGGTTGTCATCCAGCTTAGTCGCTAAGTTTGCCCTAGCTGCCAATGTTAAAAGCCAAGGTGATGATGCTGTTCAGAGTGCTATATTAAGAGTCGACCAAGTGACAAAATTTGAGGACTACGTGGCCTTAAAAACAATGTTACAAACCATTACTGGCGTAAAAAGTGTGCAGTTACACAGTGCTAGTAATTCTACTTTGGAATTTTTAATAGTTGCACGATCTCATGTTGCTCAAGTAAAATTGATTGTTGATTTAAAGCAGCGTCTGCGTGCAGTCGATGATGTGGGTGCTGAGAAAAGTATTGCCGATGATGATATGCCTGTTTGGCACTATCAGTGGCGTTAACCAGTGGCGTTAATAGAAGGAAGGTTTGTAATGACACAGTCTCAGGCATGGTTACTGATAGCGGTAGGGCTTATTGTGGCAGGTTTGCTGTATGTACTGCAGCCAGT
>CAJXEN010000096.1 GCA_913052465.1 uncultured Oceanospirillaceae bacterium | reverse complement strand
ATTAACAGTTAAAATCAGTGCCTATTAAAGCAGACTAATTTTAGTATTTTAAAGTAAAAGGTTTAAACAAATGAAGCGTGTAGGACTTGTAGGTTGGCGCGGTATGGTTGGATCAGTGTTGATGCAACGTATGCAGGAAGAAAATGATTTAAAATTGATCGAGCCAGTGTTTTTCACGACTTCTCAGTCTGGCCAAGCCGCGCCTGATTTTGGAGTAGTAACACCGGTATTACAAGATGCTTACAACATTGATACCCTTAAAACCATGGATATTATTATCTCATGTCAGGGTGGCGACTACACAGATCGTGTGTTTGGACCTTTGCGTAACGCTGGTTGGAGAGGCTACTGGATTGATGCAGCGTCTAGTTTACGCATGCAAGAAGACAGTGTGATTGTACTAGACCCGGTTAACCGTAACGTGATTGACCAAGCCTTAGCACAAGGTAAAACCGACTTTATCGGTGGTAACTGCACGGTAAGCTTGATGATGATGGCTTTGGGTGGTTTGTTCGCTGCTGACCAAGTTGAGTGGATGTCGGCCATGACTTATCAATCGGCCTCTGGCGGAGGTGCTCGCCACATGCGTGAACTGTTGAAGCAAATGGGTTACATTAATAAATCCGTGTCTGGTGAATTGGCTGATCCTGCTTCTGCGATTTTAGAAATTGATCGCAAAGTGTCTTTAGCAATAAACTCTAATAACAACGATTACAGTCAGTTCGGCGCGCCGTTAGCAGGTAGTTTGATTCCTTGGATCGACTCTCAACTGGCCAATGGTCAAAGCCGTGAAGAATGGAAGGCCCAAGCAGAGACTAATAAAATTTTAGGCCGCAGTGAGGCTAGTGGTAATATTATTCCAGTAGATGGTCTATGTGTTCGCGTAGGTGCTATGCGATGTCATAGCCAAGCCTTAACCATTAAAATGAAGCAAAACGTGCCGATCGATGAGATCGAAGATATGCTTGCTAAAGCGAATGATTGGGTTAAAGTTATCCCTAATGAGCGTGACGTTTCTATGGCCCAGCTCGCCCCAGCTAAGGTTACCGGAACTATGGCTGTGCCAGTAGGCCGATTGCGTAAGCTCAACATGGGGCCTGAGTATTTGTCGGCGTTTACTGTAGGTGATCAGCTTTTGTGGGGTGCTGCGGAGCCTTTACGTCGTATGTTGCGAATTTTGCTAGAAGTATAAAGTGCTAAGCTGTTCACACTGCTTAGAAGCATATACCGAAGTTATTAACTGCAGTAGCTGCCAGTGTATAGGCACTAAAAATTTTACACCTGGTGCATGTATTTCTCCACTGGAAAACGCAAATATTCAACTGCAGGTATTGGTCTAACAGGATATTATTATTATGGCTCAACTTATTACAGAAACTGTGATTGATGTACATCACTGGAATGACACGCTGTTTAGTTTCAAAACTACCCGTGATGCAGGATTTAGGTTTAAGAATGGTCATTTTGTTATGGTCGGCTTGGAGCATGAGTCGAAGCCTTTAATGCGGGCATATAGCATCGCCAGTGCAAACCATGAAGATCATCTCGAGTTCTTCAGCATTAAGGTTGAAAATGGACCACTGACTTCTAAGCTGCAGCACTTAAAAGTAGGTGATGAAGTTCTCATTGGAAAAAAACCCACGGGAACATTAATTACGGACCACATGTTGCCTGGTAAACATTTGTATCTCATTGGTACAGGTACAGGTTTAGCACCCTTTATGGGTATTATTAAAGATCCCGAAATTTATGAACAGTTTGATAAGGTTATTCTTGTTCATGGCGTGCGATACGTTTCTGAACTGGCTTACAGCGGCTACATTAAGAATGAACTACCAGTGCATGAGTATCTAGGTGACTTGTTAAAAGATAAACTCTTTTACTATCCTTTAGTTACGCGAGAACCATATCAAAATAACGGTAGGATTACTGATGTATTGAGCAGTGGCAAATTATTTTTAGATCTGGATATCCCCCAGCCCTGCAAGCAAGATGATCGGTTTATGCTCTGTGGAAGTCCAAGCATGCTTAAGGATATGTGTAAAATATTAGATGATAGAGGTTTTTCTGAGGCGAAAAACAGTCATATGGGAGAGTACGTTGTAGAGCGAGCTTTTGTTGAAAGGTAACTTGCATCTATACAAATAAAGCCACGCATGCGTGGCTTTATTTAGATCTAACTTAAGACCTCATTTTATTCTGCTACAATAAACATACCGCGCATATTGTAAGAATGCCCTGGTACAGAGCAAAAGAACATGTAATCTTCACCTTCAGTTAAACCAGCTGTAGGAAAGCTAAAGCTAGTGCTCTGGCCGCCACCAATTACAGAAGATGCGGCCAGTACTCGACTATCGCCAGTCACTACATAATTAGCAGCTAGGCCGGCTTGTATCCCACTTGTGGCAACGGCGTCTATGTCAGACGTTTTAGTGAGTACCCAGTTGTGGCCCATTACGTTTGCTGGCAATTTGCCAACATGGGTAAGGTTTACTGTGATCGACTCACAACTTTTCTCTACGTTAATGTCTACGGCGCTGAACTTTAAATAATCGCCAACTTCCAAGTCAAACGAACAAGCTGCCTGGGCTAAACTAGCCGTAACTGAGAAACCCATACCAACACCAACACATAGCATTACTTTAATCATTGTCTTCATGAAAACTCCATTGATTTGAATTTATGACAGGCGACCAATGGTCATATGGTCGCTAATCTTGACTTACTTATACACTGGGCTTGGTGCTTGAGCCCGTTTGGTATTCATTTATATTGCCTCCTTCACATTGCTTGGCCACACCTAGCCATTTAAACTTGATAAAATTCATATTAAACGGTCCATGTAAGTTAGTCCGAATTCACGCCCTCTGCCGTTTTAAGACAATTCTATTTAGCGCTATTTTCGTGGCAACATGGCTAACATTTAAACCATTGACTGCTCAACTGGTATAGTACCCCAGCCCGCTCACCACGCCCACTCGGTATGCCCCGCATGATAGTAAAGTTTGGTAAACACGCTGCCAAACAGTACACTTAAAAAACGCTGCAGTGTCATAGTATTGCGCTCTGTGCTGAGTAGGCCTTGGGTAGTGTGAAGAAAGTTATACCTGTGGAAGTGGATCGTCATGTGCACAAGGTTGACATTAAATAGCATTGTTCAGTGTCTAAAATATCAGTAGACAGCAACTACTATCGAATAAAGGCACATTGGCATCTTTTTTTGTGAGCCCAAGGCTGCGACAATAGCAATTCAAATGGTTGGAGTACAAGTTCACATGATATCCACAAAAATAAAGCTCACGTTTCGTCTGCTTGGCTTAATAAGTGTTTTTTTAAGCGCAAATTCTCAGGCCATAGCCTTAGGGCAAATTCACCTTGCTTCCTCGCTGCAACAACCACTGCAGCTGCATGTTGACTTGATTGAATTAGAAGGTGTGTTACCGGGTTCCATGGCGGCTAAAGTGGCGGGCCCTGCACAGTTTTTGGCAGCAGGGTTAGACTATCAGCCTTGGTACTCTGCGTTGGATGTTAGTATTATTGAAGATGACGGCAGTTATCTTGTACAGGTTTCTGGGCAGCAGCCTGTTGATCAAAAAAAACTCGATTTTATTTTTGAGATAGATTACTTAGGAGGTCGGTTATTAGCTGAATATGCTGTTGAATTACCTGATTTTGTAGCTGCCACAAAACTTGATCAAAACTCTAATAATCAGTCTATAAAGTCGCCTGTTCAACAACCACAAGTTGAGATAAATGTTGTTGCTCCAGAATTAGTACTCGAAGAAACTATAGCGCAGCTAGAGGTCCCCCAAAACGTGATAGCCATTGCAGAACCCGAAGCTCCCGAAGCTGAAGCTGCTACTATCGTAGTTGTTAAGTCGGGACAAACTTTATGGCGTATAGCGGTTAACAATAGCCCAAAAGGTCGCAGCCCTTGGCAAACGTTAATGGGCCTGTACAAGGCAAATCCTACGGCCTACAAGAATGGAGACATTCGTCAAGTGCGCGCCAATAGTCGACTTATCTTGCCAGCAGTAGACGAGCTTTTGGCGCTCACTGCCAAGCAAGCTAAGGCTGAATATGACGTTTTAGTGCCTGCGCCATTGAAAGTAATACAAAAGAAAAAACAACCAATTAAGCCAGCGGTGTCTAAGCCAGATCAGCAAAACGCACAACAGGTTCAATTTCAGGAGCAGGTAAAAAGTCAGCAGGAGAAACTTAACGGTTTGGCTAATCAATCTAAAGTGTTGCAGGCCCAGGTGGAAGTTTTGCAAGCTGATAATAGCACGGCGTTATCCCAACAAGAGTCACTTGCTAAAACGAGTGAAAACCTTGCCAGCGGCGTTGCTGTGCAAAAGCAGGACATTGACAGTCTTAATGAAGAGAGAATTCAGTTAGAAATAAACATGCTCACGTTGGACCAAAAGTTTGAATCGACCCAAGCAGACCTCAACCAAGCTCAGCAGGACCTTGAACGGGCCCAAGAGGCCTTGGCATCGACGCAAGATCAAGCCAGCCTGTCTTCACCCATTACAGCGAATGATGAAGATCTGCTGAACCAAGGTTTAAGTATTGTGCCGATGATGGTGTTTTTGTTGGTGCCTATTATCTTTGTAGGCGGGCTTATTTGGTGGATTATAAAGCGTGGAAAAAAAGTTATTCCAGTGCAAAAAAAAGCCCCAGAGATTGCTGATAAGCAACCAGTCACCCTTGACCCATTGCCAGATTACAACACTAAACCAAGCGCTCAAGTGGCTGATTTGCATCAAGGTGCTAAAAAAATGCAAGGCGGCATGCCGGAACGTAGTTTTATTGAAGAATTGTTGCAGCAGCAAGAAAAAGATGAATCTGAATCAAGTGGCCAAGACTTTAATTCAAAAATTGCCGATGACCAGGTTCATTTGTCAGCAGACATAGAAGCGATGTTGTCTGGTCAAAAGAAAATGCACAATAAGGCTGATGAGCCTGTGGAATATTTGTCCCATGAAGAAGAAATGAATACCAAGCTTTATTTGGCATTAAGTTATCGTGATATGGGAGAGGTGTCTCAAGCCCAAGCTACTTTGCGAGAAGTGCTGCGTGATGGTAATTCAGAACACAAAGCACAAGCCAGTGATTTATTATCTAGTATCAGTAAAGTTTAAGTTTATATGGCTACAATATTTAAAGCTGACGCTTCGGAGTTTTTAGCATCGGGGCAACAGCGTATTGCCTTGGGAGTTGCATATAACGGGCGCCATTATCACGGTTGGCAGCGCCAACCCCATGGTCATATAAGTGTGCAGGAAAAGCTTGAAGATGCACTCACTATCGTTGCTAATTATCCAATTAAAGTAATGTGTGCAGGGCGCACAGATGCTGGAGTTCATGCCAGTGCTCAGGTGGTGCACTTTGATACTAATGCACAAAGACCCATGCGGGCGTGGACTCACGGTGGCAACATGAACTTACCTGATGACGTGGCCATTCAATGGGCGCATCTAGTAGATGAGAAGTTTCATGCTCGTTTTAGTGCCACTGCTCGCCGATACCGTTATGTGATCTATAACCACCCTATGCGGCCTGCGTTAATGGAAAAGGAAGTTACTTGGAACTTTCGTCCATTGGAAATCAGTAAAATGCAGCAAGCTGCAGCGTATTTGCTGGGAACCCATGACTTTAGTTCGTTCCGTGCTGCAGCTTGTCAGGCGAATACACCAATACGCACCATGCGTCACCTAAACGTCATTAGTGCAGGTAACTATATTGTGTTAGATGTGTGTGCTAATGCGTTTTTGCATCACATGATTCGTAACCTTGCCGGTTTGCTGATGAAAATTGGTGCTGGTGAGGCGCCACCTGAATGGGCCTTAGAAGTGCTAATGGCTAAGGACCGGCGGGTAAGTGCGGCAACGGCAAAACCATATGGCTTGTACTTTGTAAATGCTGAATATGATGACTCTTTTGGTTTGCCAAAGCAGCCTGTGGGGCCGCATTTCCTAGAACCGTGGATGAATGCCTAAAAGAGTCTCTTAATAAACTTAGATAGTGCATCACAAGGCCTATTTATCTGCTACCATTGAACCCTAATTTTTAGCAGTTTATCGATAAATAACAGCGACTCATTGTGACTCAACCCCGAGTAAAAATATGTGGTCTTCGCCAAGCAGACGATGCAGTCTTTGCAGCTAGATCTGGTGCAGACGCTATTGGATTAGTATTTTATCCACCAAGCCCAAGGGCTGTTGATATAGCTACTGCTGCCAAAATTGCGTGTGCCTTGCCTCCTTTTGTATCCTGTGTTGGTTTGTTTGTAGATGCGACTGCTCAAGAAATAGACCAAGTTCTCAGTCAGGTGCCCCTGTCTGTATTACAGTTTCACGGTGATGAATCGGCGCAGTTTTGTGAGCAGTTTCAGCTGCCGTGGATTAAAGCTGTAAGAATGCGGCCAAACATCGACCTACATCAGCAAAGGCAATACTATAACCAAGCCCAGGGGTTGTTGTTAGATGCTTATAAACCAGGAGTGCCTGGAGGCACGGGAGACCAATTTGATTGGCACCGTATACCTGATGACATTGCTGATGATGTAGTGCTTGCAGGTGGTATTGATGTTTACAACGTACAGCAAGCGATACAACAAGTTAAACCTTGGGCGATTGACATTAGTGGGGGTGTCGAAAGCCACAAAGGTGTTAAAGATCATGCTAAAATTGCTGCCTTTATGCGCCAAGCAAAACCCTATTTATCGTGTTTACCTTCACAATTATCAAACCATGTTGAAATAAAAGGAACATCTAGTGACTAAAGCATCAGTATTGCCAGACGCTAATGGCCATTTCGGGCCCTATGGCGGACGTTTTGTATCAGAAACCCTATTTGCAGCATTAGATGAACTTAGTGACACCTATGATCTTTTGTGGCAAGACCCTGCGTTTCAGGCTGAATTTGATTTAGACATGGCTCATTATGTGGGTCGTCCGTCGCCGCTTTACCATGCTAAACGTTTAACAGAGACCTACGGCGGTGCGCAAATATACCTGAAGCGAGAAGACCTGAATCATACAGGTGCGCACAAGATTAACAACACCATTGGCCAAGCTTTGTTAGCAAAACATATGGGCAAGCCTCGGATTATTGCAGAAACAGGTGCGGGTCAGCATGGTGTCGCTAGTGCCACTGTCGCTGCTCGTCTTGGTTTAGAGTGTGTGGTTTATATGGGCGTTGAAGATATTCGACGACAGGCACAAAATGTTTATCGCATGAAGCTTTTAGGTGCGACTGTTGTTGGTGTGACTTCGGGCACTCAAACTCTAAAAGACGCCTTGAACGAGGCAATGCGCGACTGGGTAACAAATGTTGATAATACGTATTACATTATTGGTTCTGCTGCAGGCCCGCACCCTTATCCCAAAATAGTAAGGGACTTCCAAAGTATCATGGGTCGCGAAGCGCGTCGCCAAACCCTTGAGCGAACAGGTAGGTTACCTGATGCTGTTATAGCATGCGTAGGTGGTGGTTCAAATGCCATTGGTATGTTCCATCCTTTCCTTGAGGACAAAGATGTCCGTCTAATTGGTGTTGAGGCCGGTGGTAGCGGTCTCGAGTCAGGTCGTCATGCTGCGCCACTTTCGGCTGGCACGCCTGGGATTTTGCATGGTAATCGTACTTATTTGATGAGTGACGAAAATGGGCAGATTTTGCCTACTCACTCAGTCTCTGCAGGTTTGGACTACCCAGGTGTTGGTCCAGAGCACTCGTACTTAAAAGACACTGGCCGTGCAGAATATGTGATAGCTACAGATACTGAAGCCTTGGATTCTTTTAGGGAGCTATGCTTGCTTGAGGGTATTATACCGGCTCTTGAATCAAGCCATGCAGTTGCTTATGCCTGTAAATTGGCTTCTCAAATGCGTCCAGATCAAACAATTGTTGTTAACTTGTCTGGTCGTGGTGATAAAGATATGCAGACCGTCGCCGATATTGACGGCATTAAAGTTTAAGGAAAAAGATCATGAGTCGTATAGCAGCTTGCTTTGACGCCCTAAAGTCCCAAGGTCGTCAGGCCTTAATTCCCTTCGTTACCGCTGGTGACCCTAACCCTCAAGTAACCGTGGGGTTAATGCACCAGATGGTCTCTGTGGGTGCAGACATCATAGAATTAGGTATTCCATTTTCAGACCCGATGGCAGATGGCCCTGTAATTCAGCTGGCCTGTGAAAGGGCCTTGGCCCATAAAACTTCGCTGGTTATGATTTTGGCCATGGTTGAAGAGTTTAGAGAGCAAAATGACACTACACCAGTAGTATTGATGGGTTATCTAAACACGGTAGAAAAGATGGGTTACGACGTCTTTGTAGCGACGGCCAAAAAAGTAGGTTTGGACGGTGTTTTGCTAGTAGATTTACCACCAGAGGAAAGTGAAGATTTTGGTAAAGACCTTCGCCAAGCAGGTTTAGATGCTATATTTCTCATTACGCCAACCACGACAGAAGAGCGTATAAAAAAAATCTGTGCTGCTGGCAGTGGTTATTTATATTATGTTTCATTAAAAGGTGTCACAGGCGCTGCTGCAATAGATACAGACGCTGTGGCAGAAAAATTAGCTTTGGTTAGGCAGTTTACGCAGTTACCATTAGGTGTAGGTTTTGGTATCAGAGATGCAGACTCGGCTGCTCGTGTGAGTCAAGTAGCTGATGGTGTTGTGGTGGGTAGTGTGCTGGTGAATGCTCTGGGAGATAATGCGAGTGATCCTCAAAAAGGCTGTGCTCAAGTAGTGGAAACTTTATCAGCAATGCGCCAGGCTATGGACGCAGCTGTTTAATACATTTAATACGTCAATCCGCGGCCAAGAGTTGCGGTGGGAGAACCTATGAGTAGCTGGTTAGATAAAATTGTACCTGCGGGTATTTTGACCAACCTAGGTAATAAAGATCGACAGAGTAATATTCCAGAAGGCGTATGGAAAAAGTGTCCCAAGTGCGCAGCGGCTTTGTATAAACC
>CAJXEN010000095.1 GCA_913052465.1 uncultured Oceanospirillaceae bacterium | reverse complement strand
TGGCCATCGCCGAAACTGCGTTAGCCCACCAAGGACCAGTATTAGCTTTAGTAAAGGATACCGATGCTGCCCTTAAACTAAGTGCAGAAATTAGCTTTTTCTTAGCTAATACTGGGCTTGATTGCCTAATGCTACCCGACTGGGAAATACTGCCATATGATAGTTTCTCTGCTCATCCAGACATTGTGTCAGAGCGCATTAGCACTCTTAACCAAATCACTCATCTCAGTAAAGGTGTAGTGATTGTTCCTGTAGCTACTCTTTTACATCGCCTA
Source organism: uncultured Oceanospirillaceae bacterium (assembly GCA_913052465.1). Lineage (GTDB taxonomy): Bacteria > Pseudomonadota > Gammaproteobacteria > Pseudomonadales > Balneatricaceae > Njordibacter. The sequence continues at coordinate 8,827 of CAJXEN010000095.1, read as the reverse complement.
CCTCCAATGAACTATTTGGCAGGCAACAGCTTTACCTTAACTACTGGACAACAATTACCTCAAACTCAATTTCGCCAACGTTTAGATCAAGCAGGCTATCTACTCACAGAAACCGTATCTCAAGCAGGCGAGTATGCCTTGCGTGGCGGTTTAATTGATCTTTATCCTATGGGTAGCCACGCTCCACTTCGAATCGAATTATTTGACGACGAAATTGATAGCCTGCGTTATTTTGATGCTGATAGTCAGCGCACTACCGCTTTGATTAACGAATTTAATCTTTTGCCAGCCCGTGAATTCCCATTAACCGATGCCGCCATTAGCCACTTTAGGCAGAGCTTTACTAGCCAATTTGATTTAGACCCAAAAGCCTGTCCGGTCTACCAAGACGTAAGCCAAGGCTTTGCACCTGCTGGCATAGAATATTACATACCACTATTTTTCAACACTATGTCTACCTTACTAGACTACCTCCCAAGCTCTGCGCTGGTGGTAAAACAAGGTGACATTGAAGCTCAAGCAATACACTTTTGGCTTGATATAGAATCTCGTTACGAAGACTATGGTCACGATATAGAACGTCCATTACTGTCGCCTAAACAACTATTTTTGTTTACTGACGAGATGTTTTCAGGCCTTAAAAACTTTCCCATTGTCGATCTACAAGAAGGTGCAATGGTGGCGCCTGATGACAAAAAAGGTTTATATAATTTGGGTGGCGCCCAAAACCCACAAGTGGCTATTAACAACCAACTTGCTAAGCCACTCATGGCTTTAGAAACTTTATTACAGAACCAACAGCAAAATTTATTGATTTGTGCCGAATCAGCTGGCAGAAAAGAAGCCTTGCTCGATCTATTTACAGCATTGCCTAGTGCTCCGGAAGAAGTAGAAAATTGGCCTGACTTCATTAACAGAAGGCCTCGCTTTGCTATTTGTGTTGCGCCTTTAGAACAAGGGATCAACTTACCAGAGCACAAGGTTATCGTGGTCTGTGAAGCCCAACTATTTGGCCAAAAAGTACTACAGCGACGTCGTCGAGATAAAGCCACAGAAAACCCCAACACTGCCATTCATGATCTAGCGGAACTAGCCATTGGCAACGCTGTTGTGCATCAAGACCATGGTGTGGGCCGTTATAATGGTTTGCAAAGTCTAACTATAGATGGCCAAGACGCTGAGTTTTTAGTATTGCTCTATGCTAACGAAGCAACCTTATATGTTCCCGTATCTGGCATTGAATTACTGTCCCGTTATTCAGGTGGTGAAAACGCACCGTTGCATAAACTGGGTGGCGAACAGTGGTCTAAAGCAAAACGCAAAGCAGCAGAGAAAATTAAAGATACTGCTGCTGAATTACTACACATCTATGCCTTAAGGGAAGCTAGGGATGGTCACGCATTCCCTAAGCCAGACGAAAGTTATCAAGCTTTTTGTGATGCGTTTCCTTATGAAGAAACACCAGACCAAGAACAAAGCATTAAAGCCGTGCTGAGCGATATGATGGCCGACCAACCCATGGACAGGCTTGTTTGTGGCGACGTAGGCTTTGGTAAAACTGAGGTAGCAATGCGGGCAGCATTTATGGCGGTTAATGGTGGCAAGCAAGTGGCATTATTAGTGCCCACTACATTGCTGGCGCAGCAGCACCATGAAACCCTAAGAGACCGTTTTGCTAATTGGCCAGTAAATGTTGCGGTAATGTCACGTTTCCAATCTGCTTCTGAACAATCTAAAACCATGGCTCAAGCCGAAGACGGCACGCTAGATATTTTGGTAGGCACCCATAAAATATTACAAGGTAAGCTTAATTTTAAACGTTTAGGGTTACTTATTATTGATGAAGAGCACCGTTTTGGGGTACAGCAAAAAGAGTCATTCAAAAAGCTACGCTCTGAAGTGGATATTTTAACCCTCACAGCCACCCCTATTCCTAGAACATTGAATATGGCCATGGCCGGTATGCGCGATCTCTCCATAATCGCCACACCTCCAGCTAGGCGAATTTCGATCAAGACGTTCGTGCGGCAAGACGACAAAAAAATTGTCAAAGAAGCAATATTACGAGAACTGCTACGTGGCGGCCAAGTTTATTATTTACACAATGAAGTAAAAACCATAGAAAACAGTGCTGATAAATTGCGCGAATTAGTGCCTGAGGCACGGGTGAGTGTGGCTCATGGGCAAATGCGCGAACGCAAGCTAGAGCAGGTAATGGGAGACTTTTACCATAAACGTACCAATGTCCTAGTGTGCTCGACTATTATTGAGACCGGCATCGACATCCCTACAGCCAATACTATTATCATAGAACGGGCCGACAAGTTTGGTTTAGCTCAACTGCACCAGTTACGTGGCCGCGTAGGGCGTTCTCATCACCAAGCCTATGCCTATTTAATGACGCCGCACTCTAAACTGTTAAGCAAAGATGCCATCAAACGTCTTGAAGCTATTGAAGCCACTGCTGATCTTGGAGCAGGCTTTACCTTGGCAAGCCACGATTTGGAAATACGTGGTGCCGGTGAATTATTGGGTGAAGAGCAAAGTGGTCAGATGCAAGGCATTGGTTTTAGTTTGTATATGGAAATGCTCAACCAAACCGTTGAAGCGATGAAAAATGGTGAAACACCCAATTTAGACCAACCTCTTAAGCGGGGCACGGAAGTTAATTTACACCTGCCAGCACTTATCCCAGAAACCTACTTACCCGATGTGCATAATCGCTTAGTAATGTATCAACGCATTGCCAACGCCGAACATGATGCTGCATTAAAAGAGTTGCAAGTGGAAATGATCGACCGATTTGGGCTGCTTCCCGCTCAGATAAAGAACCTTTTCCGCCAAAATCGTCTAAAGTTAAAAGCGCAGGCTATTGGGGTTACCCGAATTGAAGCTTCGGCAGCCAATGGCCGCATGGAATTTGGCAAAAATACCAACATAGACCCCATGGTTTTAGTGAAACTAGTGCAGACACAACCGCGCAACTTTAAGCTTGAAGGCGGCACTAAGTTAAGGTTTACTTTAGCCATGGAACACATCGAAACACGCTTCCAACGAATGGAAGACCTAATTAAACTACTGAGTTAAGCATGCTATCTATATATTTGGCACCAAAACGCCTGTCACCTTGGCACCTTTTAACTCGATTTTTTATGGTTTTATTATTGATGCAGCCAGTGTTGGTGTCGGCTGCTGACGATAATGATGAAATTTGGTATCAAATAGAAATCATTGTGGCTCAACGAGCAGACAATAAGTTCTTAGCAGAAACCTTCCCCTTTCAGCCAAGCGCCATCTCATGGCAACGTGGTGAAGCCCTGACTCAATTTAACCCTGAAATTAATAATCGCAACCAATTAGAAAATGTTGAGTTTATAAACTTACCAACAGACCTTCGCATCCTCAACACTGAGGCCCGTATGTTAGAAAATAATGACGATTATAAAGTGCTATCACACCTTAGCTGGCGCCAAGTCCTTACCGGTAACAAAGCCATCAACTGGATCGATATTAACGGCGGTTATGCTTGGGGTGGGCATCAGCAACTCGAGGGTAGTTTAGGATTCAGTAAGGGAAGATTCTTACATGTGCATAGCGAATTGCATTTAAACCAATTTCCAAGCATCAAAAGTGCTAGCAGCCAGCGCGCCAAACAAAGCCTATTAAGCGCTGGGCAAAGCTTGGTGCCTATTGTAGAAACTCGCTACAGCCTCATCCAGAGGCGTAAGATGCGCAGTAATGAATTACACTATCTTGATCATCCTAAACTAGTGTTGTTGGTAAAAGTAATTCCGTACACACCCGCAGAGCCTATTTTAGAGGTGGGTGTAGAAGTAGATCTAGCAATAGATTTAGATGCAACACCAGCATCAGGGATAATCAATGAACCTGTGTTGATAGACCTTACGGCGCCAAACACCGTTGAGTAAAAGCTTGAGGCAATAATTGAGCCAATAGCTGATCTAGCTGCACAGCTTCTGAATGTGATTGAGCACGCGGGTAAACAGGTTGCAGGCGATCATCATGCCAAAAATTCCAATTAAGAGTATGTTCAATAAATTCTTGTGCAAATGTGGAGTCGACCTCTTGGCATCCCAACAGAATCACGTCAAGGTAGGACTGTACAATCGGCGCTGTGTGTAAACCTTGGTTGTGGTGGTTGTATAAATATACCCATACTTTGCTATTTGCAGCTAAGGCTTGATGGCCGTGTAAATAATTTATCTGTGATAAATCAAGTTGAGTCCTTACATAATGGGTCTCTCGCTCATCAAACTTATCTAACTCAGAATCTGGCACCTCAAATAGCACACCATTACAACTTGCACCTGACATTGGTCTAGCCGCAACAGCGCGCATATTAGTGCCCTTCCAACCTACCCAAGTGCGCTCTAGGCCGCTTACCCTCACCGCCAAAGAAGCACCAGCAATACCCGTAATACGACGACTAGAACTGCTAATTAGACTGCCATAACCAAAAATATAGTGCTGCTTAATCATTGGGCGCTGTTGATTGATGAAGTGCTAGCATCTGTTACCTGCTGGGGCATCAGCTGAATAGTCTGAGTAGGAAAAGCAAAATCTGCCCCATGTTGCGCTACTATGTCACCAATTAAACCCAGCAATTCTTGCTTAATCTCATGAAATTCAACCCACACAGTAGTTTTAGTAAAGGTATAGACGAAAAAATCAACACTGTGGGCATTAAAGGTATTAACGTTTACCATCAGTGTTTGTCCTGTATCTATGGCACCATGATTAAGTAACATTTGTTTCACAGCCACCGTAATGGCTTGTACTTTATCTTGGTCTTTATATCGTAGGCCAAAGGTTTCGTAAAATCGTCGGTTATGCATGCGTGATGGGTTTTCTACCGAAATACTAGTAAAGGTTGCGTTAGGTACGTAAAGTGGGCGCATATCAAAGGTGCGGATGCGAGTAATGCGCCACCCAATATATTCCACAGTACCTTCAATTTCCTTATCAGGTGAGCGAATCCAATCGCCAACAGAAAACTGGCGATCCATATAGATCATCAAACCACCAAAGAAATTAGACAATAAATCTTTGGCTGCAAAACTAATAGCGATTCCACCTACCCCGCCAAAAGCCAACACTCCTGAAATAGAAAAACCAAAATGTTGCATCAAGGCCAAAATAGTGGTGATTATGACAGCCGCCTTAAACAGTTTACCAATGGCTTCTACCGTGGTTTTGTCCCATGCGTCCCGACGCTTACCTGGGCGAGCCAACATAGCTACAACCACGCTCACTAATCGTATCAGAAACCAAGACACCACAAAAATGAGCAAAGTATCACGTAAACTTTCTACAAAACTTAACGTGTCTGCATCAAAGGCGTGGCTAACAACACCAATAACCCACGCTATACCCACAACCCAAACACCCCAGGCTAGCGGCTTACGAGCAGCATCAAGTAGAGCGTCATCCCATTCATTTTCAGTGTTTTGAAGCTGTACAGCTAAACGTGCAAATATTTTGCGCACTAAAAAATTAAATATTAGGACACACAGTACCAATAGGAATACTTTACTCAGCAATATTGATTGCGTAGAGTCTATGCCTACATTTCCTAATAACTGGTCCATCGTGTACATTAAAAATCTCCTAAAATGGGGGCTTGGGCTGCGCTTGCCATAACCGGTAATATGTCCGCCATAATTTGATCTAAACTTCGGTTACTCGCATATTCTCGTTCACAAATTGCCAAAAGAGCTTCACTGCTAGAAAGGGAAAAAACCAATATGCCCAAAAGATAATGAAACCGCCAAAAAAACTGTTCATTGGTCATTACTGGCATGTGCTTACGCAGCAGTTTCATAAAGTACAAAAATGACGCCCCGTATTGATGGTTAAGGTGCTTACGAAGATGGCCTTGGGACTGGCTGTAAGCCGTATTGATCAAACGGGCAAACACTGCCAATCTATGGTGGTTTTGCTGCGCAACCTGCTGACAAGACCGTGCCAAAACACCCAATAAAACCCGTAATTCTTGCTCATTATCATCACTTTTATTAGTAGATTTTTCATAAGCACTCAACTGTACTTGAAGTAGGTGAGTTAGCGGGCCTAAAAAGCGATCTGTGACCGCTTGAATTAAGCCTTTTTTTGAACCAAAGTGATAATTCACGGCAGCTAGATTAACTTTAGCTTTGGTAGTGATGGTTCGAAGGGACGTTTCTACAAAGCCATGGGCTGCAAACTCAGCTTCTGCGGCATCTAAAATACGATCAATAGTAGAACTAGTCATGGTTATTTCTGGCTGATGATTATCTGTTTAAAACATACGTTTAAAACTAACACGACCAAATAATCCTCGCAAGCTTGGTTAGGATAAATGGCTAAGATAATTACTTACTAGTTCCAACTAGTTAGATCAGTTAACATAGGCGCCCTTGAAACAATAAGCTTAATTCATATGCCATTTTTATCCTTTACCCGCAACGTTTGGCTGCTATGCTTGGCGCAAATTTTTGCTTTTACTGGCGCAAATGTAACCATATTTCTGGGCGGTATTGTGGGTGCATTATTAGCACCATCTATCGTATTTGCTACACTACCAGTAGCTGCTATGATCGTAGGCACTGCATCTGGCACCATTCCTGCTGCCATGATAATGAGCCGCTGGGGCCGCCGGGTAGGCTTTGTAGGAGCGTCAATTCTCGCTTCGTGTTCTGCCCTGCTTGGCGCATTAGCTATTTGGCAAAGCCACTTTTTACTGTATTGTTTGGCCAGTTTAAGCTTGGGCGTGAGCATGGCCTTTGTGCAGCAATATCGTTTTGCTACAGCTGAAAGCGTAAACTCTGAAGTAGCACCGCAGGCCATTTCAGCTATATTGTTGGCAGGTATTGCAGGGGCCTTTTTAGGTCCAAACGTTGCCAACTATGCCCGCGATCTAATTCCAGACTATGCCTTTGTAGGTTCTTACATTGCTTTATCACTGATGGTACTGATGCCTGCGTTCATCCTGACCTGCTTGCGTACTCCGAAGAAGAGCCTGGACCTAGATCAAGGTAAAGGCCGCAGTGTTAAAACACTTCTGCAACAACCTGATTTTGTGTTGGCTGTGATGGCAGCTGCAGTGTCTTATGCCCTAATGAGTTTTATAATGACAGCCACGCCAGTTAGTATGCACGTTATGGATGGCCATAGTTTGCATGATACCGGTGTTGTTATTCAGTGGCATATCGTTGGCATGTTTTTGCCTTCATTATTTGTAGGAAAAATAATTCGTAAGTTTGGACACCGTACCATAATGGTGGCTGGAATCGTGGCCCTCATCGTATGTATTATTATTGGGCAAATCAGCCAAACATTTGCAGGCTACTGGTTCAGTTTGGTAATGCTAGGGGTAGGTTGGAATTTCTTATTCGTAAGTGGAACAGCTTTATTAATCACTTGTTACAAAGAATCAGAAAAGTACCGCGCCCAAGGATTTAACGACTTCATGGTATTTGGTTTTCAAGCTTTAGCATCACTTTCTGCTGGATGGCTGCTAAGTGCTACTAGCTGGAAAATAATTAATTTAATGAGCTTGCCTTTTTTAGGCTTATTGCTAGTGGTTATTTGGTGGAGTCATAACAAACTTAAGCAGAAGTAAGCACTTTTCTGGCCCAAGTTACGTCATTTACAAACACAGCATCAACCCCAATTTGCTTTAAACGCAGCAGATCATCAGCCTGTTTTACTGTGAATACTCTAATGGCCATACCACTCTCATGAGCGTCATTTACTAGCTGTGCATCAGTGGTTTCTGTGTGGCTATGTAAAGCACAAGCACCCATGTCGTAAGCCAACTGAGATAGTGCCACAGGGCATGATGAAATAAGTGGTGCAATATTAAGGTGAGGAATGATGTCTTTTAGAGCCATTAATAAACGATGGTCAAAAGCTGAAACGCATAATTGTGGAAGCTTAAATGCAAAGTGATGTATGGCATAAGCTATTTCGGCAGCGACCTGACCTACTACATCAGCCGACTTGAGTTCTATATTAACTTCGCAGCAACCTGACACTCGTTCTAACACCTGGCGCAAGCTTGGCGGCACTTCACCATTACCCACATCTAACTGCCGCCATTGCGTTGAGCTTAGTTGGTCAACTAAACCAGATCCGTTGGTAGTACGATCTACACTAGCATCGTGCATCACTACCACCTGACCCGACATCAGGCGCACATCCAACTCAATACCATCACATTGTTGAATCAATGCTAGCTCAAACGCCGCCATAGAGTTTTCTGGTGCTAAATCACTAGCACCGCGGTGGGCAAATAACTGCATTGGGGCACAACCTAGGTAAGTTCAAGAGGCCGCTATTGTGCCCTTTAACAGACACTATGCCAACCTACTTTAAGGCTGGCTCGCGCTTGTCGTGCAAAACCGTAATTCGTTGCATGTGTCGTACTTTAGGTAAGTAGTCACAAACAGCATAGTGGTGGGTGATGCGGTTATCCCACATGGCAATAGTATTATTGCGCCAGCGTAAGCGCACCTGAAATTCTGGTTTGGCCATGTGTTGGTAAAGGTACTGCAGTATTCGGTCACTTTCCCCCTGAATTTCACCCATAATATGGCGCGTAAACGACTGATTAATATTAAGGTACTTGAGGCCACTTATAGGGTGGGTATCAACAATTTTATGGACCGCAGAACCGGTATTTTTAAGGCCATCATTCACCGCTTCAATGCCCCCTTTGTTATACAGGTCATTCCGGAAAGTGCCTATATCGTGCATAGCTTCCATGCCTGCTATTAACCTCGCATTCAAATACATTCATGCGGCGTAAGCAATATCACGATGCCTG
>CAJXEN010000094.1 GCA_913052465.1 uncultured Oceanospirillaceae bacterium | reverse complement strand
CCGGCAGCTAAATTATTGCGCCGTTTAACTGACGAAATTATACAGAACAACCCAGAGCCTTGTCTAGCAGATAATCCTGGCCTAGCCGCACAAACTAGTCTTTCAACCCTAACACATCCTGCATATCGTACAGGCCATTAGCCTGTCCCTGTAGCCAAGCACAGGCCCACACAGCACCTTTGGCAAAGGTCATACGGCTACTAGCTTTGTGGGTAATTTCAATACGCTCTCCTTCGCTAGCAAACAAAACAGTATGATCACCCACTACGTCACCTGCACGAATGGTTTCAAAACCAATCTCCGTCGCGGTACGAGGGCCAGTTATACCTTGGCGACCATAAACCGCACATTCTTCTAGGCTGCGGCCCATGGCATCCGCCACAACCTCACCTAAGCGTAATGCCGTACCAGATGGCGCGTCTACTTTGTGGCGGTGGTGAGTTTCAATAATCTCTACATCATAGCCATCTTGTAACACACTGGCAGCACGATGCAGAATGTCAAGCAACAGGTTAATACCAACGCTCATGTTAGGCGCAAATACTACAGGCGTATGACGCGCCTGATCAGACAGAGTTTGCTTTTGCTCACTACTCAAACCAGTCGTACCTACAACCATTGCTTTGTGAAGCCTTACACATTCGGCAAGGTTGGCCAGAGTTAGCTCAGGGTTGGTGAAATCAATAAGCACATCGAAGTCATCAACTGCTGCAGCTAATGAACTTTTAAGGATAATACCCAACTTACCAACACCCGCTAACTCACCAGCGTCAGCTCCTACTAAGCTGCTACTAGGTGAAACAATAGCAGCACCCAAGCTTAATCCAGGCGCTTGATTAACTGCTTCTACAAGCACTTTACCCATGCGCCCAGCGGCACCCATTACTGCAATTCGTGTCATGCCCCACCTCTATAAATTGCCACGCATTACTCGCAATGACGGGTTATTCTGGATCACCACACTTTATTTGCAGCTAAACGGTACCCTAACTATCTTCAAAAAAGCTCTTTACACCTTCAAACCAAGATGATTTTTTAGGTGAATGCTTACCTTTGGTTGCTTCCATAGTGTCATGAAACTTACGCAATAAATCTTTTTGCTCTTTGTTCAGATGAACGGGGGTTTCTACTGCCACACGACACATCAGGTCGCCTTGGCCACCACCGCGCACTTGGGTGACACCTTTACCACGCAAACGGAACATTTTTCCGCTTTGAGCACCTTCTGGGATTTTTAACTTAACACGGCCATCGAGGGTGGGCACCTCTATGTCGCCACCCAAAGCTGCATCAGTAAAGCTTATAGGCACTTCGCAATACAAGTTCTTGCCATCACGAGTGAATATTTTATGCTCACGCACAGACACTTGCACGTACAAGTCACCGCTTGGGCCACCGTTTACGCCTGCCTCACCCTCACTGGTTAAACGAATCCGATCACCAGTATCAACGCCAGACGGAATCTTCACAGATAAGGTTTTGTATTCTTGTACTCGACCTTCTCCATGACAAGAATTACACGGATCACTGATCACCTTGCCATTGCCATGACAGGTTGGGCACGTTTGTTGTACCGAGAAAAAGCCTTGCTGCATGCGCACCTGGCCTTGGCCGTGACATGTACCACAGGTTTTACTACTGGTGCCTGGCCGGGCACCAGAGCCATCACATGGCTTACACTCCACCTGAGTCGGTATACGAATTTCTTTTGTAGTACCACGGACCGCTTTCTCTAGATCTAACTCCATGGTGTAGCGCAAGTCGGAGCCACGCTGAACACTGGAACGGCCTCCCCCCCCGCCACCAGCGCCACCAAAAATGTCACCAAACATATCGCCGAACACATCACCGAACCCGGCACCAGCTTGGCTGCCCCCTCGAGCATTTGGATCTACGCCAGCATGACCATATTGGTCATAAGCCGCTTTCTTTTGGTCGTCAGCTAAGATTTCGTAAGCTGCATTCACTTCTTTAAAGCTCTCTTCAGCAGCCTTATCACCTGGATTTCGGTCAGGGTGGTACTTCATCGCCATACGACGAAAAGCCTGTTTAATTTCTTTTTTATCGGTGCCTTTGGCCACGCCAAGGACTTCGTAAAAATCGCGTTTAGACATAGTTATTCCACTGGGCTTCTAGGGTGTTTTTAGCACAAGAAGCAGATACAAGAACGCAGGGCCTAAGCCCCGCGTTGTGATATTGTGCCCCACTTAAGGGGCATTAGTAAGCGTATTCGGCTTACTTTTTGTCGTCGTTTTTAACTTCTTCAAACTCTGCATCAACTGCATCGTCTGCACCCGCTTCACCAGCAGCTTCGGCGCCACCTTGGTCAGCTGCACCTTCTGCATACATCTTTTGAGCAATGGCACCAGAAGCTTCAGTCAAAATAGCAACAGCAGCTTCGATGGCTTCCTTGTCGTCGCTCTTAAGCGCTATTTCAACAGCATCAATTGCAGTTTGCACTGCTGCTTTTTCTTCACCCGTGGCCTTTTCACCAGCTTCTTCAATCATCTTCTTTGATGAATGAACCATGCCGTCTGCAGTATTTCGAACCTGTACCATTTCTTCAAACTTTTGGTCTTCAGCAGCATTTGCCTCTGCATCTTGCACCATCGTTTCAATTTCTTCGTCACTCAAGCCAGAAGAGGCTTTGATAATGATGGACTGCTCTTTACCAGTGCCTTTGTCTTTAGCAGAAACATTCAAAATACCATTAGCATCGATATCAAAGCTCACTTCAATTTGTGGCATACCGCGCGGTGCTGGTGGGATGTCACTAAGGTCAAATCGACCTAAAGACTTATTCTGTGTGGCCTGCTTTCGCTCACCCTGACACACGTGAATAGTTACAGCAGCTTGATTATCATCTGCAGTAGAGAACACCTGAGACTTCTTGGTTGGAATAGTAGTATTCCTATCAATTACTGAGGTCATCACGCCACCCATGGTTTCAATGCCAAGGGTTAGAGGCGTTACATCTAGCAACAATACGTCTGTTACGTCTCCTGCCAGTACACCACCTTGAATCGCCGCTCCCATTGCTACAGCTTCGTCTGGGTTAACGTCTTTACGCGGCTCTTTGCCAAAGAAGCTAGTCACTTCTGATTGAACCAAAGGCATACGGCTCTGGCCACCAACCATAATCACTTCGTCTATTTCGCTAGCTTCTAAGCCAGCATCTTTAAGTGCTTGAGCACATGGCTTCAAAGTGCCAGAAACAAGATCTTCAACTAAAGACTCTAACTTAGCCCGAGAAATCTTCACATTTAAGTGCTTAGGGCCAGAGGCGTCTGCAGTAATGTAAGGCAGGTTAACATCAGTTTGAGTTGAGCTAGACAATTCAACCTTGGCCTTCTCTGCAGCCTCCTTTAGACGTTGCAAGGCCAATGGATCGTTATGAAGATCTATGCCCGTATCTTTCTTGAATTCAGCTGCTAAGAATTCGATCAATCGCAAGTCGAAATCTTCACCACCTAGAAAAGTGTCTCCGTTTGTGGCCAAAACCTCAAACTGAGTTTCACCATCTACATCGGCAATTTCGATAATAGAGATATCAAAAGTACCACCACCTAGGTCGTATACTGCGGTGGTTGAATCACCACGTTTCTTATCAAGACCGTAGGCCAATGCAGCAGCAGTAGGCTCGTTGATGATCCTCTTAACTTCTAAGCCCGCAATACGGCCAGCATCTTTAGTAGCCTGACGTTGAGAGTCATTAAAGTAGGCAGGCACTGTAATTACAGCTTCAGTAACAGCTTCGCCAAGGTAGTCTTCTGCAGTTTTTTTCATCTTCTTTAAAATTTCAGCAGAAATTTGTGGTGGCGCTTTGCTTTCACCGTTTATGTTAACCCAAGCATCGCCGTTGTCCGCAGCTTCAATTTTGTAGGGCACCATCTTGATATCTTTTTGCACTACATCATCTTTGAACTTACGACCAATCAAACGCTTGATAGCAAACAAGGTGTTAATCGGGTTAGTCACAGCTTGGCGCTTAGCCGATTGACCTACCAAGATTTCGCCATCTGCAGCAAAAGCGATAATTGAAGGAGTGGTACGATCACCCTCCGCATTCTCAATCACTTTAGCGCTGCCACCATCTAAAACAGACACACACGAGTTGGTTGTGCCTAAGTCAATACCAATGATCTTTCCCATCATAAACTCCAATTCTTATATCACCCCTACTAGGTAGGGCTTTGTTTCAATTCTGCTCAGCTGCGTTAGTGGCCTTAAGTTCTTTTTAACCTTGGGCTTAGCACAACTTGCTTGTGTTTATATGTAAGGTCGTTTGCTCAAATTTCAAGTAATAGAACCTTAATTATTCTATTTAGAAACCACTACCATTGCGGGGCGTACGAGTCGCCCGTTTAAGGTGTACCCTTTTTGGAAAACCTCCATTACCGTGTTGGGCTCAAGGTCCGGATTAGGCACAGCAGTCATGGCTTCGTGCAATTCTGGATTAAACGGTTCACCGTGCGGATCTAGCTGATCCACATTAAATTTCTTCAGGCCATCTAAGAGCATTTTTTGGCTCATTTCGACGCCTTCGAGCAAGCTTTCCATGCTAGCCCCCTCAGCCTTACCTGCTTCGATAGCACGGCCTAGGTTATCCAGCAAAGAAACCACTTCTGCCATCAGTTTTTCTTGGCCAAACTTATGAGCTTTGGCGACGTCCTGCTCACTGCGACGGCGAATATTCTGCACCTCAGCTTGAGCTCGCAGTACATCAGCTTGCTGCTCATCAACTTTAATCAAGGCCACTTCTAGCTCAGCCTGAACTGCCTCAACAGTCACTTCCTGGAACACCTCATCAAGAGGCACTTCGGCACTCTGTTCGGCTACACCAGCCTCTAATTCAACTTCAACTTCAGGTGGCTGTTCTTGCTCGCTCATTGACTTCTCCGTTACATAACGTTCGCAACCTTTACAACAAGGCCACTTGACTGCCCTGTATATGGGGACACTACCGCCTGATTCAAGCAATTTAGGCGCAGTTTTATTGGCTTTTAATCAAAAACATAAAAGCCTGCAGAAAAGTACTGGACATAACATCACCACTGGTTATAATCACAGCATAACAATTTACGGGAGCAGCATTGTGTTACAACAGCTCATTGTTCACCATTACGCCTTAGTAGACTTTTTACACCTAGACTTTAACCAAAAAATGACCGCTATTAGCGGCGAAACTGGAGCCGGAAAATCCATTCTTCTTGGTGCTTTAGGCTTAACATTAGGCGATAGAGCAGAATCTGGCTGTGTGCGGCAAGGTTCAGAACGAGCAGACATCCATGCGGTGTTTGACCTTACGCAACTACCCCAAATAAAAGACTACTTGGCCGCCAAACACTTAGCAGCAGCCGAAGACCCAGACACCTGTATACTGCGCCGCATCGTTAACCAAGATGGCCGGTCTAGGGGTTATATCAATGGCAAGCCTGTTAATATAACTGCCCTCAAAGAACTTGGGCGCCAACTTATCAACATACATGGCCAACACGAACACCAGCACCTACTAGGCAGAGACAGCCACCAAACGCTGCTAGACGCGTTTGGGGATTATCCAAAACAGCAAGATGTAGTAGCTGACATAAGCCACGAATGGCTTGAGTTTGATCGCCAAATTAAAGCCCTTACTGGTGGCCAGCAGCTGTCTGAAGCAGAGCAGCAGTTGTTACAATATCAAGTAGACGAGCTGGAGCAGTTAAATCTATTAAATGACGAGCTATTAGCGCTAGAACAAGAACACAAACAGCGAGCTAATGCAGACCAATTACTTCAGGCAGTAAGGTGCGCCCTACCCGATAATCCGTTAGGTGAAGACCCTGCGGCTTGTCTACAACGATGGCAGCAACAATTACAAAATTTCAGCCCGCATAGCCCTCACCTATCAGCGGCTGTGGACATGCTTGCTAGTGCAGCCATACAAGTAGAAGAAAGCCAGCTAGAGTTACAAAATTTCCTACAAGGGTTTGATGAAGACCCAGCCCGTCTGCAAACCTTAGAATACCGCCTAGACCAGATTTACAGCATGGCAAGAAAACATAAAATACAGGCTGCTGATCTACCTGAGCATCTATGTTTATTGCAACAACAACTGCAACAGAATCAAGATCAAGAAGGACAATTGGATGCTATACACAAACAACAATTAGCGCTCACAGATGCCTATAATGAAGAAGCATCCAGACTAACAAAAGCAAGGCAAAAAGCGGCCAAACAACTTGAAAAATCTGTGGGTGAACAGCTTACTCTGCTGGGCATGCCTAACTGTCGACTTGAGCTGAGCATGCAAACTAAGGTGGGCACTCGACTACATCCGCAAGGGCGTGATGATATAGAAATTCTAATTAGCACAAACCCTGGGCAAAGTGCCAAGCCTTTGGCCAAAATCGCCTCTGGTGGCGAGTTGTCTCGCATTAGCCTCGCCATCCAGGTGGTAATAGCTACAACTAGCATTACCCCTAGCCTGATTTTTGATGAAGTAGACGTAGGTATCGGCGGAGCCACAGCAGAAATAGTAGGCCAATTGCTATCTCAACTAGGTCAGCATTGCCAGTTACTGTGCATCACCCATCTACCTCAAGTGGCAAGCCAAGCGCAGCACCATTTACAAGTGAGTAAATCTAGCCAAGGGCAAGCAACGCAAACTCAGGTTTCTGCACTCAATGAAGATCAGAGAATACACGAAATTGCACGTATGCTAGGTGGTGTTAAGCTAACGCAACAAACGTTAGCCCACGCCAAAGAAATGTTGGGCACGGGAGCATTGCTGCACTAGTGTGCAGCAATTAATTAGCACTCAAAAAGTTAATCTTTACTTACACCATACAAGTAAACAGTGCGGCTGGTAAGTTCATAGCCAAGCTCAACTGCAATTTCTTCCAGGCGCTTGTTGAGAACTGGGTCGCTAAACTCTTTGATCTTGCCTGACTTAATACAGACAATGTGATCGTGACTGCCCTCGGTGGCGAGCTCAAATACAGAGTTACCTCCCTCAAAGTGGTGACGCACAACTAGGCCCGCAGCTTCAAACTGGGTTAAAACGCGATACACCGTGGCCAAACCGACATCTTCACCTTGCTCCATGAGCAGTTTGTAAATATCTTCCGCACTCCAATGGTCGCCTTCAGTGGCTTGTTCTAGCATTTGGTAGATCTTGACACGTGGCAATGTGACTTTTAACCCTGCTTTACGTAATTCTTGGCTTTCTGATGCCATAGTATTGGTTACACTCTTTAGACTATTGGGTGATTCAGGTATGATTCTGAATTACAGACATCACACACAGACTTGGCTAATGAAACGCTATCTTATCACGTCTTTTTTTATTGCGCTTACCAGCAGTTGTTCAAATATCGACAGCTTAGGTTTTCCTGGCGTTCATAAAATTGATATCCCACAAGGCAACCTTATCACCGATGAAATGGTGGAGCTGCTCCGACCAGGCTTAACCCGAAACCAAGTACAGTATGTTATGGGAACACCTTTGGTGGTTGATACGTTCAACCCCAGCCATTGGGATTATGTTTACCAGTATCGCAATGGTGATGGAGACTTAGACGAGCGAAAACTTAGGGTGGTCTTTGAACAAGGAAGAGTGGCCAGGATAGAACCATAGTTCGCTGTTAACACCACCAGCGTTATCAGCTTGATTGCTGGGCTTTAGCTGCTGCTTTGGCAGCACGATTAGCCCTAGCTTCTTTAGGATCAATCGTTAACGGGCGATATATTTCTACGCGCTGGCCCTGTTTTATTTCTTCTGTTTGTGGATGCTTTACTGATTTTCCAAAAATCCCCATTGGAGTGCCAGCAAGCTTCAGACCCTCAAACTGATCAACAATTCTCGACATCACTGCCGCATCATAAACAGTAGTTCCTATAGGCACTTTTAGTGCCACTATTATTTGGTGATCTGGAAGTGCGAAGGCCACCTCTACATCGATCATTTCTGCAGTTTCAGCCACATTCTTCTCACTTATATATATTGTCTGCACGCTTACAAAAGGCGTCCACCATGCTACGCGCTATAGGACTAAAAAGTCCGCTCAATGCCTTACCTTTAAGCCCTGTCACACCGAACTCTAAGGCCATTTCAACTTTACAAGCATCTGCCCTTAAAGGTGTAAATACCCAGCTTCCCCATAGGTAGTCAAAGGGGCCATCCTGCAGTTCGAGGGTTATTTTCTCATCAACCAAAAGTGTATTGCGCGTCACAAACTGGTAACTTAGCCCAGCCTTACTCAGATATAGCCTTGCACTCATGGCTTTATCTGACGACTCTAACAAGTCAACTTTGGAACACCCGTCCAAAAACTCTGGGTAACGTTCTACATCATTCACAAGCGCATACATACTTGCAGCAGAATGTAACACCAAAGCAGAGCGATTTATTGAAGCCACAGGCTTTACTCTCGGTAAAAAGGCCATATTAAAGTTAAAACCCTTGCCAATAAAGCAATATCATCAATTATTGGCTAAATGTCACTGCAGCCGATACTGGCTTAAGGTAGAATGCGCTCATGGCCAAGAAATCAAAAACTCAAAAATCCTCAACTGGTACTATTGCTCTTAATAAGAGAGCAAAATTCGAATATCATTTAGACCAGCGTATCGAAGCAGGCTTGGTATTAACTGGGTGGGAAATCAAAAGCATAAGGGATGGCCGCGCCAACCTTATAGACTCTTATGTGGTGATAAAAGCTGGAGAAGCATTCCTTGTAGGCGCTCACTTTTCGCCTCTTATGACCGCTTGCACTCACGTAGTAGCAGAACCGCGCCGAGAACGTAAGTTGCTGTTAAATAAAAAAGAAATATCCCGTTTATTTGCCTCCTCATCACAAACAGGACAAACCATTGTGGCCACAGCGCTATACTGGAAAGGCCACCGAGTAAAGTGTGAAATTGCCCTAGCTAAAGGTAAGCAGCAGCATGATAAACGCGCGACTGAAAAAGAACGTGACTGGAACAAGCAGAAACATCGAATTCTAACAAAAGCCTAATTTTTTGTGCCTAAAGAACAAAAGGAGGGCGGCCTCCTTTTATGCATAACATTGTTACGCTGGCTTGATCAAAGCCATTTAATTATAGATATTTAACCCCATATTTTATTATAGCTGCTATAATCATCAGCTACTAAGGGGATGACTGGATTCGACGTTGGTTACAAACCCTGAGGTGCATGTAGAGAATGTAAGGTTTCTCTTTAATCCCACCTTGCAAAAGTTATAGTCGCAAACGACGAAAACTACGCACTAGCGGC
>CAJXEN010000093.1 GCA_913052465.1 uncultured Oceanospirillaceae bacterium | reverse complement strand
ACAAGCATTGACCCTGTAAGGAGACGATCATGGCAGTTACTCAATATTATGGTACTGGTCGTCGTAAGACCTCTACCGCTCGTGTGTTTATGACTCCTGGCACTGGTGCCATCACTGTAAATAGCCGCGAGTTGGATGTTTACTTTGGTCGTGAAACGGCTCGGATGATTGTTCGTCAGCCATTAGAGTTGACAGAAACAGTTGAAAAATTTGACCTCTTCATTACCGTTGAAGGTGGTGGTGGTTTTGGCCAAGCTGGCGCAATTCGCCATGGCATTACCCGTGCGCTAATGAACTTCGATGAAACCTTACGCCCAAGCTTACGTGCTGCTGGTTTTGTTACCCGTGACGCTCGTGAAGTTGAGCGTAAAAAGGTTGGCTTGCGCAAGGCGCGTAAGCGTCCTCAGTTCTCTAAGCGTTAAGCTTATTGGATCGATTTAATGCAGCCATAAAAAACCCAGCCTTATTGCTGGGTTTTTTTATGGCTTACTAAAATCAAACGCTTTTGTATGGGCGGTTTGAGGCATTAACCTTGTCTATTTATCGCCTTTCCTTTAAAATTGCGAACAGTAATTTTACAGCTCAGCTGGAGACCAATTAAATGAGTAATGAAGGCGTGAATAACCCTAGACGTCGCGTACTAGTCGGCGCATCCCTAGTTATGGGTGCCGTCGGTACTGCAAGTGCGCTTGTCCCTTTTGTAGCATCCTGGAGTCCAAGTGCCAAGGCCAGAGCAGCAGGTGCGCCAGTTAAGGCGGATATTAGTAAGCTAGAGCCAGGTCAGCAAATGGTTGTTGCGTGGCGTGGAAAACCTGTATGGATTGTTCGCCGCAGTGCAGAAGCCATGGCAAACCTGGTCACTTTGGACGATAGTTTAGCAGACCCTGCTTCTGTTGTTTCTAAGCAGCCAGTTTATGTACCAGGTACTGCAGCGCGCTCCCTACGAGACGAAGTAGTAGTGCTGATTGGTCTTTGTACCCATTTAGGGTGTTCTCCTACCTACCGCCCTGAAGTGGTTCCAACTGATTTTGATGCCAATTGGCAAGGTGGTTTTTATTGCCCTTGTCATGGATCTACGTTTGATCTATCTGGCAGAGTATATAAAGGTAAGCCTGCCCCTACAAATTTAGAAATTCCGCCACATTTTTATGAGAGTGACGCTGTTATTCTTATTGGCGAAGATGGAGTGAATGCATAATGGCCGTTGGCAATCCTAATCGCGCTAAGGCGGAAAAAGGTATCATTCGTTGGATTGATGATCGTTTTCCTCTTACCCAAATGTGGCAAGACCACATGTCCAAGTACTATGCATCCAAGAACTTTAACGTTTGGTATGTGTTTGGTGTACTTTCTTTACTTGTTTTAGTTAACCAGATACTCACGGGTATTTGGCTTACCATGTCTTATGTGCCTACTGCTGAGGGGGCCTTTGCCTCCGTAGAATACATTATGCGTGATGTGGAAATGGGCTGGATTATCCGTTATATGCACTCTTCTGGCGCGTCTGCCTTTTTTGTTGTAGTGTATTTGCATATGTTTAGGGGCTTAATGTATGGGTCTTACCAGAAACCTCGTGAGCTTATTTGGCTGTTTGGTATGGCTATTTATTTGGCACTAATGGCCGAAGGATTCTTTGGTTATTTGCTGCCGTGGGGGCAAATGTCATACTGGGGTGCGCAGGTTATCTTGTCTTTAGCCGGCGCTATTCCAGTTGTAGGTGAAGACCTTGTGCAGTGGATTCGTGGTGACTATTTGATTTCAGGGATTACTCTTAATCGCTTTTTCTCCTTGCACGTAATTGCCCTGCCAATTGTTATCTTAGCGTTGGTTGTGTTGCATATTTTGGCTTTGCACGATGTGGGTTCCAATAACCCAGACGGCATCGAAATTGACCAGAACAAAGATGAAAATGGTGTGCCGGTTGATGGTATTGCTTTTTGGCCTTACCACGTTGTAAAAGACCTAGTTGCCGTTGGTGTGTTTTTAACAGTGTTTTGTCTGGTGATCTTCTTCTTCCCAGAAGGGGGTGGTTACTTTATTGAAAAACCCAACTATGAACCCGCCAATTCACTTAAGACGCCTGAGCATATTGCGCCAGTGTGGTACTTCACGCCCTACTACTCTATGTTGCGTGCGATTACCTTTCCCTTATTTGGGCTAGACGCTAAGTTCTTAGGTGTGGTTACCATGGGTGGTGCTATTGCGATCTTATTTGTGATGCCTTGGTTAGACCGCAGTCCGGTTAAATCTATGCGTTACAAGGGCTGGTTGAGTAGAGCTTGGCTCGCTATTTTTGTAGTAAGTTTTATTATTTTGGGATACTTAGGTACTTTGGCGACTACAGAGGGCAGAACCCAAGTAGCCCAACTGTGCACTGTGTTGTACTTTCTTTACTTCATACTTATGCCGTTTTACACGCGTATGGAAGCGACGAAACCTGTTCCAGCAAGGGTGGTATAGTCATGAAAAAGTTATTCTTGTTAAGTTTAATGATGATGATGCCGATGTTTTCTCAGGCCGCTGGGCCAAGTGTGCAGTTGGATTCTATCGAGGTCGACGCATCTGATCATGCGTCTTTGCAACGTGGTATGAAAACCTACGTCAACTACTGCCTAGGTTGCCATACATCGCAGTATCAGCGCTACATACGTGCTGCAGAAGACTTGCATATGCCGCCTGAATTGGTGGCAGAGCATTTGATTTTCAGTGGCCAAAAGGTTGGTGAGCAGATGACCAATGCTATGGATCCTAAGCTTGCTGCTAGCTGGTTTGGTGCTGCGCCTCCAGACTTGACCAACGAAGTTAATTTGCGTGGTGCTGATTGGGTTTATACCTATATGCGAAGTTTTTATGTTGATGGGGCCCGCCCTTATGGTGTCAATAACGTGGTTTACCCTGACGTGGGAATGCCCAACGTTTTGGCTGAGTTGCAAGGCATACAATCAAAAACTTGTGGTCAAGTTACTAAAACTGATGCCCACGGTGTTGCTGTGGTTGATAGTTTAACGGGTAATCCAATAACACAAGAAAGTTGTGACCTGCTTACTGTAGAGGAAGGTACCGGTAGTATGACACCAGCGCAATTTGATGCCACGGTGTATGACCTAACTAACTTTATGGCGTATATGTCTAAGCCTTACAAAACAGATAGCCAGCGCATTGGCATGTGGGCTATTTTGTTCACTTTATTGATGACGGTGCTGTTTTATTTCTTGAAAAAGGAATTTTGGCGCGACGTCCATTAACAGGCAACTAAGTTGAGGCATAATGTCTCTGCTTTAGTTATTTTAAGCGCGACCAGCTGTTGTTCATTTATGCTGAACTAAGTTGGTTGCGTATTTGTTTTCGGCGCCTAGCGCTATTGTTTATTATTGAGGTATATCTAAATGGGTGTAGTTGCTAAACGCTCTTCCATGACTTTTTTTTCTGACGGTTCAAATCATTATAGTCACCGTGTGCGTATTGTTTTAGTGGAAAAGGGTGTTACCGTTGACATCATTGATGTTGATGCTGAGCATAAGCCAGAAGATCTGGCGGATCTTAACCCCTATAACAGCTTACCTACATTGGTAGACCGTGAACTTGTGCTTTATGAAGCCAATGTGATGATGGAGTACCTGGATGAGCGTTTCCCTCATCCACCTTTACTTCCAGTGTACCCGGTTGCTCGTGCTGAGAGCCGTCTGTACATGTACCGTATTGAGCGTGACTGGTGTCGTCTTGCTGACATTATCATGACGTCTGATGATGAAGTTGAAATTGTACAAGCGCAAAAAGAGTTACGTGAAAGCTTAATTTCTACAGCGCCTATCTTCACTGAAAAAGATTTCTTCATGAGTGACGAATTTACTTTAGTAGATTGTTGCATTGCACCTATTCTGTGGCGCTTACCTCAGTTAGGTATTGATCTACCAGAGCAGCAAGCGGCGCCGATGCTTGAATATATGGAACGTATATTCTCTCGCGAAGGGTTTCAGGAAAGTCTGTCTGAGCTTGAGCATGAAATTCGCCTTTAACTGAGCCTTTCAAAATGATGACTCCAAGCCGGTCTTATTTGCTGCGTGCACTGCATCAGTGGATTTTAGATAATGACTCTACACCCCATATGGTAGTTGATGCCACCATCAATGATGTGATGGTGCCTGACCGGTTTATTTCAGATGGTCAGATTGTACTTAACATCTCACCTAGCGCGGTTGAAGGTTTGAGCCTGGGAGATGAAGCTGTGGAGTTTAATGCCCGCTTTGGTGGTGTGCCCATGCACGTTTATGTGCCTATTTTGGCAGTAATGGCGGTTTATGCTAAAGAAAGTGGCGAAGGTATGGGTTTTGGATTTGAACCCGGTATACCGGATCCTGATAGTCCCACAAGTTCGTCTGCCGCTGACCTAGACAAACCTAAAGCGCCCGGTACTGTGTCATCAATTGCTAGTCGAGCTAAGCGACCTACACTTAAAATTGTCAAGTAACTCTAAGTTAAAGCTAACACCTAGTGCTACTTTTAACTTAGTCTATGTACTCAAATACCTTCACGATACGCTGTATGCCACTGGCATTAGACGCTAGCCTCACCGCTAAGTCTGCCTCTGCATAGGTCACAAGCCCCATTAGGTAAACTACCCCATTTTCTGTCACCACCTTGATACGGCTGGCAGAAAAGTTTCGTTCACCCACCATCCGCGCCTTTACTTTGGTGGTGATGAGAGTATCACTAGTTCTAACTACATACGACGCTGGCCCACTAACCAACAGTTCGTTGTGTACCTTACGTACATTAGCGATTCCACGAGCTTTTGCGCCTGCAATAATCTTAGTATCTTCGCTTGGCACTTGACCCACCAGCAACACGATTCCGTTAACACTTACAGCATTGACATGGGCGGTTTCGAGTAAAAGGGATGCCCGTAAAATAGCATCTACTGCAGCAGTTTCTATAAGCTGATCATTATACAAGGTGCCTAAGGACCGTGAGCCTTTATTATCAGCAATCGGTTGGTTACTAAGCACGGGGGTGCAAGCGCTTACCAAAGCGAAACAGCCGGCTAAAGTGATCAGTTGAATACCACGTTTTAGCATTTATTCATTACTCCCAAATAATTGAAAATCTATTAAATCACAAAGGCAGTGAATGGTAACCAATTGCAATTGTAAAATACTCACACTGTTGTCGCTAGGAATTCGAATAGCAACATCGTCTGGATCAAGGACTGTGGCCATATCACCACCACTTTGGCCGGTAATAGAAATGACTTGTAAATTACGATCGTGAGCTGCTTGAATGGCCTGGATTAAATTACCACAATTACCTTGTTCTGAAAGAACAACAACAATATCACCTTGTTGTCCCAGCGCTGTAATTTGTTTAGAAAACACATCTTGAAAACTAGAGTCACGAATAACTGCGCTCATTGTTGTGCTGTCGGCCGCTAAATTAAAAGCTGGAAGGCTTGGGCGTTCTTGCCTAAAGCGGCTCAATAATGCAGCGCTAAAGTGATGACCATTAGCTGCGTTAGCACCATTACCACAAATGAGGATTTTACCTTCTTGAATAAAACATTGATGTAGCATTTCAGCTGCGATGGCGATATCCTGAGGTAGATGCTCTGCACTGTATGCAGCACATCCCATATGCTCATGGAATTGATTAATAACCCTTTCTTGCAGTTCCATTAATGAGCTCTAACCCCAGCCTGAAGTGATGAATGCGTTGTCTAGCCATTGTATCTGAACTTGGCTATGGGGGCTATCGGAACCACTGATAGCGATAAGATCAAAGCGGCAGTCTAGCTTGAGTAATAGTGGGTGCGCTTGCAAAAATACCTTTGCACTATGAATTAGACGACGTTGTTTGGTTGGGCTAAGGCTAGCGATTGCGCCGCCCATAATGTTACGTTTACGATACTTAACTTCTATAAATGCAAGTACGTTACCTTTGCGAACAACGATATCGAGTTCACCACCTTTACAAAAAAAGTTACGGCCAACCAATTGCCATCCGTGCTGATGTATATGTTGCCAGGCGATCTCTTCAGCCCAAGCACCCACTTGAGTGGTATTCATAGTCATTACCTTGGATCTATCACCACTTTGCCACCTTTAAACTGTCCCCATGAGCTTTGCGTAAAAATTCGGCCTTGGTTGTTCATTTGCAAAAGACCAGTCACACCATGTACCCGACTGTTAGTAAAGGCTTGCAATTGTTCTAGCCGAGGGAATAATCGGAAGGCATCAACGCCGATAGCAAATAGGCGTGTGTACCTTTCTCTATCAGGCCATTGTTGACTGATTTTTTGTTGGATGGTTGGCTGTTCAATTAGCCAAGGTAATTCTGTGAACATAACTCTTTCTAAGTCTCGGTCACGACTTGTATTTGTGGGGCCTTGGTAAATATGGTGGCTAGCATAAACTGGAAGATTAGCTGCGTAGTGAAAGGCTAATGTTGGAATGATTTGACGGCCATCTGTGGGTAATGAAAATAGCACAATCGCATCAACATCTTGACGCCTTCGAGGCTCAGATTTAACGATATTACCACTGCCCCTAAGATGTTTTTTTAGTATCTTTATGCGCTCGTGACTGTGGTCGATTTGTAGTGCTTGAGTGATGATTTTAGAATGGTCTCCGGCACCAGAAAAGCTCACTTGGCTTGCAATTTCGCCACCCATTTCTACCCACGAATCATAAAAGTGCTCGGCAGCTTTGGTGGCCCACGGCTGGTCTTGGTGCAAAATAACGATACGTTTGTGGCCGTTTGCTAAGCTGCGCATTGCTATCTGGTATGCTTCATCTTCTACCGCCAATCCAAATTGAATTAAATTGATAGTAGTATTGCCGCTGGCAGCTATTCCTTTTGTTTTTAGGGGAATGTAATTGAGCGCAAGCGTGGGGATAGTCAGCGCATCTTTTTCGCTAAGTTCAATCACTTTATTCTTGTCAATAGGGCCGATGATCATGTCCATTTGGTCAGCAGAGGCCTGAAGATAAAGTAGATCTAGGTTGCTTAATAGTGAAGTGTCGTAGATTTTAATATAGGGAATCACAGATAAGCTTTCTTGGGCCTCAAACCTTGCCGCCATAAATCCGTCCATCACAGCTTGACCCACCTTGCCGAGTCTGCCATGTAACGGCATGGCTAGAGCGATACGCTTAGGCTGTTGCGCTCTGAGGTCTGCTAAGTTGGCGAGTGCCCCAGGAAACTTTATTGTAGCCGGGTGTGACGGCCATTGTTGTTGCCACTGCTGGAGGGCTGCTAGTTGTAGATCTAAATCGTGGTGTAATAGTGGAAGTAAGGCTAAGTTGTACCAAGCACGAGCTATATCTGAGTTAGTTTTCGAAACGCTTTCGCGTAGTTTGTTGGTGCTGATTTGAGTAAGGGCGCTCCAGATACGTTCATTATATTGGCTAGGGTTTGAGGTGTTTGGTAATTGGCTCAACACTATGAGGGATTTAGCTGCTGCTAGTGCTAGGCCATTGGCCTCGTAGGCTTGGACTTTAAGAGTTAAGCGTTTAGTTGTTTCGTATGTGTCTTCACTAGGCGCTAACACCTGCGCTTGGTGCAACCAAACGATGGCGCTAAAGCTGTCACCAAGCATCAATTCAGTCTCTGCCCTTACTTCAAAATAACGCCCAAGCAGGCTTTCGGGTAATAGATCTAAGTCTATTTGGTTAAGGAGTCGGGCACTCGACTTAGCATAACTCATGGTTAATATTTTATTGGCCATCGTTAATAAATATTCTTGGCGCACAGCCTTAGGCTTTTGATATATTTTTTGTAATTCTGCATTTAGGTATTTAGGTAATGTGGGATCCATTTCTATGATTTCTACGATGTCTTTGTCCGTAGGGGTTTGGAGCCTAATAGCTGTCTTGGCAGGCGTTTTTGTAAGCAAGGTTGTTAAGTTTTGGTTGTTGATGGCGTTGCTTTTTCTCTGATTAGGTTTACTTGCTTGGTTATAACTAGAGGATGCATTGATTTTTGTATCGTCTTTGATCGTGGTCTTTGCTGGTGGTGATGGTGGTGTTTTTTTCTGGGTTAAGTCTATGGCAATGACAATCGCACTTTCAGCAGACTGGTTTGATGTCGCAGGCATTTGAGGTGCTGGAGAAATAGGGACTAGATTTTGATGCTGACAAGCGCTGAGAAAAACTAACCCACATAAAATACAAATTAAGCGGAAACAATAGTGTAGGTTTAAGGTCATAGAGTATTCTTAGTGGGTATGGGTTAGGTGGTTTAGGTTACAATACACTTAACTCAGACCACCTGAGTGATCCGATTTTAGTAAGCCTAGCATAAAAGCTCGCTCAAACAAGTCCAAAAGGCTCAAAGGCATGACAACAGCAATTCTTTACGTGGTTTCGACCCCTATCGGCAACCTAGAGGACCTAAGCCCGAGGGCGGTAGAAACCCTTAAGAAAGTAGATCTTATTGCCGCAGAAGATACGCGGCATAGTGGTCGATTAATGCAGCACTTTGGTATCTCTACACCTATGTTGGCCGTGCACGACCATAATGAACGAGCCCGTGCGCAAATGTTAGTGAACAAGTTGGCACAAGGTCAGTCTATCGCCCTAATCTCAGATGCCGGAACGCCACTTATTTCTGACCCAGGGTATCACCTAGTGAGTGCCGTCCGAAATGCCGGTTATCAAGTGGTACCAGTCGTTGGCCCGTGTGCTCTAATTGCAGGGCTTAGTGTGTCGGGTTTGGCAACTGATCGTTTCAGCTTTTATGGGTTTTTGCCTGCCAAGACCAGTGGCCGTAAACAGCAGCTTAAAAAATTAGATAGTGTGACTCATACCCAAGTATTCTACGAATCGCCCCATCGTATCGTTGCCATGGTTGACGATATTATTTCGGTAATGGGTCCAGATAGGCAAATAGTGTTGGCTCGGGAACTCACAAAAACCTTTGAAACCGTCTATGGTGCGCCAGCAAATCAGGTGCAAGCTTGGTTAGTGGCGGATCATAATCAACAAAAAGGCGAATTTGTAGTATTGATTGAAGGTGCTCAACCAGAACAACTGCAAGATATTGGCCCAGAAGAAGATCGAATGCTCACCTTATTACTGGCAGAACTACCTATTAAAAAGGCAGCGGCTATTACTGCATCCATTACTGGGCACAAGAAAAAGGCACTATATGACCGGGCCTTGGAGCTGCAAGGTAAGTAACTGTTCGTTAGCTTACATTTAACCTTGCCAGCACTAGGTAAAATCGGTATCCTGCCCGCGAGAAAGTCCGCCAGACAGTCGCTGCTACTCTGCACCTTGGTGTTTGAGTAGGGGAGGAAAGTCCGGGCTCCATAGGGCAAGGTGCCAGGTAACGCCTGGGCGGCGTGAGCCGACGGCCAGTGCAGCAGAGAGTAGACCGCCAACCCCGA
>CAJXEN010000092.1 GCA_913052465.1 uncultured Oceanospirillaceae bacterium | reverse complement strand
AAACATTACTCTAAACGAGTTTTTTTTCAGTTATTGTCCTACTTTACAAATACTGCATTATAATTAGTGGTGGGCCTTCCTGAAGGATGCGTGCCAAAAAGTGACCCGCCTTTCTAACAAGGCCAATAAGCCATAAAAAATAGACCCTGCCAAAGCGGCAACTGCGATAGATGCCCATACCATTTCAATATTCATACGCCCCACTTCGGTCGATATTCGAAAACCCATACCAACAATAGGCGTACCAAAAAATTCCGCAACAATGGCGCCAATTAAGGCTAGCGTAGAGTTTATTTTTAAAGCGTTAAAAATAAACGGCAGTGCATTGGGTAAACGCAGTTTAAAGAAACCTTGCCAATAAGTGGCCCCGTACGATCTTAGTAGATCTTTTTCTATAGCATCCGACTGGCCTAAACCAGCAATGGTATTCACCAGCATCGGGAAAAAGGTCATAATAACAACAACAGCCACTTTAGACTGCCAATCAAAACCAAACCACATCACCATAATTGGCGCGATACCCACAATTGGGATGGCACTCACCATATTCCCCACAGGCAACAAACCACGTCGTAAAAAAGGAATTTTATCAGCCAGTACAGCAACACTGAAACCAACAAGGTTACCCAAAACAAAGCCTGGAATAACCGCTTTAATCACTGTTTGGTTAAAGTCAGCAGCTAAGGTTGGTATCGACGATGCAATAGCTTCTCCTACTACGCTAGGGGACGGCAACAAAACATGGGGAATTGCAAAACCGACAGTTGCAAGCTCCCACAAACTGATGAACCATACCCCCAGTAGCGCTGGAATTGTTAAATTAATCAGCCCTTGGGCTTTGCTGTCAAAAAGCCTTATGGTCGCCAAAAATTTCATACTGGTCCATACACAAAGGCCTAAAGCAATCACCAACAACCAAAAACCAAATTGGGTTTGGCCTGCTAATTCAATTTGCTTCACAATACTTGTAACTTGCCACAGGGCCATTAGAGTTAAAGCAGTAATGAGCACAGCACTAGGTAATGCGTGATTTACAAGCACAATACCTGCCACAGCACACACCAAAACTGTCAGTAGGAGTATCAACCAATCACTGTGCTGCCAAATGTTAACGTTAATCACTTCGGTTGATGTGTTGACTAAAGTGGCTACGGGGCTGGCGGCCCACGGCAACACCAGCGCCAACAAAGCTAGCACTAGCGCTAAGCCGCTGGCACAGACGCACCGATGAAGGACCGAACTAGAGTTCATTACTCACCTCCTGCCCACCAGAAAGGCGATAACATACTTTACGTTCAATAATTCCCAGTATAGATACCAGGCTGGCAGACATTACTGCAGCAACAATCAACGACGCCCAAATAAGGTTGGTTTGTCCATAATAGGAACCAGACAGCAAGCGGGCACCCAAACCGGCCTGACCACCTGTGGGCAGTTCGGCTACTATAGCCCCCACTAAACTCAAGGCAATGGCCACCTTAAGACTCGTGAACAAGAATGGTACTGCCGAAGGTAGGCGTAAACGCCAGAAAACTTGCCATTTACTAGCACTATAGGTGTTTAACAAATCCACAAGCATGGGTTGTGGCGAACGAAGTCCTTTAACCATACCAACAGTGACAGGAAAAAAGCATAAATACATAGAAATCAATGCTTTGGGAAGAAGTCCGCTAATACCCATAGCACCAAAAACGACAATTACCATGGGTGCTAAAGCCAGTATGGGGATAGTTTGAGAGGTTATAACCCAGGGCATCAGGCTTTTATCTAAGGTTTCAACGTAAACGATACCTACCGCTAAACTAATACCTAGCCCAGCTCCTAACAAAAACCCAACTAAGGTAGACGATAAGGTAATACCCGCGTGATAAACCAAACTTCTTTTTGATGTGACATTCTTATCAATAATAGTGGTTTTCAATTCCATAAGAACTTGGTGAGGTGACGGTAAAACTGCACGCTTCATATTCCAGCTATCCGTTGCTAGCTGGCTAAAACTCCAATCTACGCCTTTTTTTTCATAACGGTCGATTATTTGTGGGCTATTAAGGTTGATAGCACCTGCGTACCAGATCAGAATAATAGCTAATATTACAGTGAGCACTGGGATGGTAGAGCCTGGTTTACCTAGCGTTTTAGTCGTCATAATGATGCCCTGCAGCTAACCCAGCACGGACCCGTTGAGCGATGGCTAAAAACTCAGAAGACTCTCTAATATCTAAAGTTCTATCGGTAGGTAAATTACAATCAATAATGTCAATAATACGGCCAGGTCTTGGTGACATCACAACAATACGGCTAGATAAAAACACTGCCTCTAAAATAGAGTGGGTTACAAAGACGACCGTCTTTTGCGTTTGTTGCCATAAGCGTAACAGTTGATCGTTTAAATGATCCCGAGTAATTTCATCAAGGGCACCAAAAGGCTCATCCATAAACAACAGTTGAGGTTCCACACTTAAAGCTCGAGCAATAGAAACCCGCTGCTGCATGCCTCCAGATAGCTGCCAAGGGTACTTTGCTTCAAAGCCAGCCAGGTTCACTAACTGCAAGTATTCTTGCGCCAATTGCTGTCGCTGGTCCTTGCCATAACCCATTATTTCTAGGGGTAACAACACATTGTCTTGCACAGTGCGCCACGGTAACAGCGCTGGAGTTTGAAACACATAGCCGTAAGCCCTTTGCTGACGGGCCTGCGCAGGTGACATGCCATTCACTAATACCGAACCGCTGGTGGGTTGTTCCAAATCAGCTAACACTCTCATCAGAGTGGTTTTACCACACCCAGACGGGCCAATAAAAGAGACAAATTCACCTGCGCTAATGGTTAAATCTACATTCGACAAAGCCGATACAATACCGTCCTTAGTTTGAAAGTCTAAACCAACCCCTTTAACCTGGACCACATGGTTTGTCTCTGTGCTAGTGCTGGCTAAATTCAATGTTAAAGCTCCTTTTTATTATTAGGTTTAAGCAGGACTAACAGTTAGTCCAAATCGGTTAATGGGGTGTAGGTTTCGGGGCGACGATCTCGAAAAAACTGCCATCCATCACGGACTTCTCTAATCAAATCCATATTAATGTCATGGATCAATAGCTCATCTTGAGTTGCACTAGCTTGAGCTTCTATTTCGCCACGAGGGTTTACAAAATAGCTAGAACCATAAAATTCGCCAATATTCCACGGTGCTTCAGTGCCTACCCGATTAATAGCTGCTATATAAACACCATTGGCTGCCGCAGCTGCAGGTTGCTCAAGCTCCCATAGATATTTGGAGATTCCAGCGACTGTCGCCGATGGGTTGTAGATAATTTCTGCTCCCCTCAACGCCAAGGCTCGCCAGCCCTCAGGAAAGTGACGGTCGTAGCAAATATAGACACCTACTTTGCCATGGGCTGTATCAAATACTGGCCAATTTGAAGCGCCAGGTTTAAAGAAAAATTTTTCCCAAAACCCTCCAACTTGAGGAATATGTGTTTTTCGGTATTTTCCAAGATAAGTGCCATCAGCATCAATGACTGCAGCAGTATTGTAATACACCCCAGGCATTGCTTCTTCGTAGATGGGTACGATAATCACCATGTGATACTTTTTGGCATATTCGCACATTAGGTTTGTAGTATGACCGTTAGGAATAGCTTCAGCAGCGCTGTACCAGCGCTTGTCCTGGCTGGGGCAAAAATAAGGCTGAGTGAAAACCTCTTGAAAGCAAAGTATTTGCACACCCGCCTCACCTGCCTTATCAATTAATGGCCCATGGGCCTCCAACATTAGGTCTCTAATTTGTTCAGGTGACATGCTAGTATCACCTTTAAGGCCCATTTGGATTAGACCTGATTTTATTATTGTCATGTGGTTAACCCTTTTTAATTAGGATAATTAAACAATGAAGAGCATCAACTTAACTTAGGTTTTATGTGAATCTTAGTTAGATCATTACTCTAAATTGTGGTTTTTATTCTCAACACTGAGATATTTTTTAACAAAATTAGACCACTTGGTCAACATATTCCGATCACATAAGCGCACAATTTTTACTGAGGCCACAAAACTATAATTGTATTACTCACTGACCCCTGCCAAACGCAGGCCAGCCTGCAAGGTGACTTTTGCACTATCAAAAACTGGAATACCTACATCACAGCTTAGTCGCTCAGATACCTTGGCTCCACGCAAATTAGTACACATAATCAAGATGATATCAGGCTTTTTTTTAGCAACCTCTCTTACCATTTGGGTAATTACATCTTCTTCAATGGCGGCAAATTCGCTACTTATAGTGCCGCCGTAATGCTGTTCTGCCAAACAAGTAAAACCCATGGATTTATAATTATTAATAATCTGTTGTTGAACATCCACTGTGTAAGGAGTAACCAGTCCAAACGTTTTAGCACTATTTATGTTAAAAAGACGGTTCATTTCAAGGGTACAGCTACCACAGGAGATACCAGTAGCGTTTTCAAGTAAATCGCAGAACTTTGCATCATGATCTGCACCAAGCCAGCTGGCAGATGTCCCCCCCCAAATAAGGCTGTTAACACCAGCATCACAGAGTAATTTTGCAGCATCAATTTGTTTATCCATACTAAACTGCGCAAAAGAATGCTCATCAAGGGTCACATCTATGACCCTTAGCCTGGAAAAATGTATCGTAAAATTAGCCTTAGAAAACATGCTCGCCGACAATGGCTCAAGCACAGTGTTTGATGATGGGATCAAAATCCTAATACGCTTAATAGTGTTATCACCATGATTGAGGTTTGAAGTTGTCAAATGATGGACCTACGCGACGCTATGCCTCCGTCAACCGTAAAAATAGACCCCGATGTATAACCAGACCGAAAAGACGATAAAAAAACAATCAGATCTGACACCTCATGTTTGTGTGCTGGGCGGCCTAGAGGGTAATTCGCTTCCAACTCAGTAAACCTAGCAGCATCACCTAAATCCTGTGCAGCACGTTTTTTTAACATATTGTAAATGCGGTCGGTATTGACTGGCCCAGGATTGATACCAACAACACGAATATTATCGTCTAAGCTATGCCCACCAAGAGCCCGCGTAAATGCCATCAAACTGGCATTGCCTGTTGTCCCTGCGATATATTTTGGATCAAAGACCTCACCACCATTACCAATATTATTGACAATTACACCTTCACCAGCTGCTTGCATTTTTGTGTAAAACAGTCTGCATAAGTTAATGTAACCCATCACTTTGAGATCCCAGCCTTTGCGCCAAGCTGCTTCATCCACGTCCCATAGAGTTCCACTTGGAATAGTACCTGCGTTATTCACTAAAATATCAACATGACCTACACTGTCTGAAAGTGCCTCACACGCACCCATGCTTGCAAGATCAGCAGGGTAACAAGTGACATTAACACCATGGGTATCCTGAATGCGTTTTTTTATCTCTTCAAGCTTATCTGCACTACGAGCAGTTAAGTGCAAATTCACACCTTCAGATGCAAATACACCTGCCAGATGCTCTCCTATGCCCATCGAAGCACCAGTAATTAGCGCTGTTTTTCCTGTAAGTTTCAAATCCATAACAAGGTCTCTTCAGTTGTCTGATCTAGTGGAATTTTAATACTGTGCGCCCTTCAGCCCTGCCTGCTTGTAAGTCAGCAATAGCAGAATTAACCTCATCTAGCGATTTACCACTGATCACACCTTTAATTTTTCCATGTGCCGCTAATTGTAAAAGCTCACTCATTTCCTGTCGATTTGAAGCTGAACTGCCTATGACCTGAAGGCCACGTTCAATCAATTCGTGGGCATAAAATGCCAGTTGATCTGATGGAACTGCCGTCAGCACAATTTTTGCGCGCGGCTTACAGACTGCTAGCATTAAAGGCCACGTTGCCCCAACTGGGGCAAAGTTCACGCAACCATCTGCACCCCCTAGCGCTTTGATCAGTGGTATTGAATCGCTGTTAGCAACCACAACGTCATCAGCTCCGAGATTTTTTGCTGTATCCAATTTACCTTGGTCAACGTCCACCGCAATGACTCGCATACCCGATTGTTTTGCAATTTGAATAGCGTACTGGCCCAAACCACTAAGACCAAAAATAGCCACAGTATCGCCTGCTTTAAGGCCCGTTTTCTTCAGCGAGGCGTAGGCCGCAGAGCCGGCACACATTAACGGTGCCGCCTCCATAGGAGAAATATCATCAGGAATGGCTGTAGCCCAATCTTGGCGTAGACACACATACTCAGCAAAGCAACCACTCACCGAGTAGCCTGTGGCATCAAAGTCAGAGCAATAATTTTCACCACCTGTATGGCATTCCCTGCAGTGACCACAGGCACTATAAACATAGCCAATACCCACACGGTCACCAATGCCAAAACGACCACCCTCTGCTCCTACTGCCACTACTAGACCAACACCCTCGTGACCCATAATCAAAGGAAGCGGATTAGGCGAAGCGTGGTCTCCACGAGAAATGTGCACGTCTGTAAAGCACACTCCACTCGCTTCCATCTTGACCAATATTTCACCAGCTTTTGGGATTGGACGTGTAACAGTTTTTATTTCTAGTGGCGCACCGTACTGGGTTAACAAAGCCGCTTTCATCGTTTTATCTATAGACACGATATTTCACCTATTTTTATTTCTATTTGGTACACCATAAATATATTAATGGTTTACCACAATAGAATAAAATACAAAAAATCACTATTTAATGAGAAAAATTTTAATATAACCTTTATTAACACCTCAATTACTCTGTATGGTATACAATAATTAAGTTATGGTACTTACAATAAAGCTCTCTATGGTCATCACTACCAGGTGGACTTTACTTAATTGATCTAAAGGAAAAGCAATGTCGAACATCGTAAACGAATTTCTGATACCAGGGACCAACAAAGGCCTTTTCTACGGTGGCCGCTTTCAGGCTTCAGACTCTAGGTCCCTAATCACTGTTCTGGACCCAGCGCGAGGAACACCGTTCACCACCGTTCCAAATGGCAGTGCTGAGGATATTCGAGCTGCCGTGTCAGCGGCGCGTAGCGCGTTTCCGGCTTGGGCAGCATTGGATGCTTTAGATCGTGGCAAATACCTTAGAGCGTTTGCCGAAACAATAAGACAGAATATTGCATTGTTAGCGGTACTTGAATCAAGAATCACCGGTCGAGCGATACGCGAGATGAACGCACAAATGTCTCGTATCCCTGAATGGTTGGAGTATTACGCTGGCATTGCTCCAGGGCTGGAGGGAGAGGCAAACTACGTTAAGGGAGATTATGTCACCT
This sequence comes from uncultured Oceanospirillaceae bacterium, assembly GCA_913052465.1. Classification (GTDB taxonomy): domain Bacteria; phylum Pseudomonadota; class Gammaproteobacteria; order Pseudomonadales; family Balneatricaceae; genus Njordibacter. The sequence continues at coordinate 2,118 of CAJXEN010000092.1, read as the reverse complement.
TAACCCAGTACGAACCTCTGGGACCAACGGCTCTTCTCACACCATGGAACCACCCTATTCTTATTCTGGTAAAGAAACTCTCTGCAGCACTGGCTGCGGGCAACACCTGCGTGATTAAACCCTCTGAACTTGCACCAGTATCCTCACTAGTCATTGCTGCTCTTGCTACTCAGGCTGGGTTACCAGATGGTGTGGTCAATGTGGTCACTGGTGACGCTGAAACTGGGGAGGCACTTTGTGCAGCGCACGACATTCATTACATTGACCTGACTGGAGGCACTGCAACTGGTCGCAAAGTTGCAAGCGTTGCAGGCGAAAGGTTAATCAGAACAACAATGGAATTGGGAGGTAAAACCCCTGTTGTTGTTTGCGAGGATGCCGATATTGACGCAGCAGTTGCAGGTGTCTTATTTTCTGCTTTCGTGGCGTCTGGTCAAACCTGTGTTGCTGGTTCCCGAATTATTGTGCACGATTTCATCTACGACACTTTCGCAGAAAAACTAGCCCAAAGAGCAGATCAAATATTGCTTGGTGACCCTATGCATGAAAGCACTCAAATGGGTCCAGTTATTTGTGGTGCTTCCCTTGATCGATGCAAACAGTTTATTAAAACAGCAACCGCCCAGGGTGCACGCCAGATTTCTGGACTAAAGCCGCTGGCACTAGATATAGAACTCAGTAACGGGTTTTATATCCGCCCCACAGTATTTGCTGATGTTAAAATAGACCACACTCTTTTTCTAGAAGAAGTATTTGGGCCTGTTATCTCACTCACTCGTGCAAGTGATGATGAAGAAGCAATTGCTTGTGCCAATGTGGGTGATTTTGGCCTTGGTGTTGCCATCTGGTCTCGCGACATTGGAAGGGCGCTTAGATTATCAAAAAAGATCACAGGTGGAGTAGTGTGGCTTAATGATCATCATCGAAACGACCCCAGATCTGTTTGGGGAGGGGTTAAAGATAGCGGTTTTGGTAAAGAAAATGGGTGGGATGCACTAAGGGCTTATCTGACGAAGAAATCTATCGTAATCCGCACAGAGCAGGGGTACGATGACTGGTTTAAGAATGGACAAAGGTATGGGTGACACAACACCATGAGCAGCACTGATAAAAGCAAGGCAAAAGCCATTGCAACGGCCATTGAAGAGCGCATTATAAAGCGCGAATTAAAGCCCGGAGACCGCCTTCCTGAAAGGTTACTTGCTGAAGAATTTGGTGTTTCACGAACGCCAGTACGTGAAGCAATAAGGCAGCTTGTTGAAACACGGCTGGTCACTGACAGTAGTGGCCGTGGAGCCGTTGTTGCGCACCTGAGTATTTCTGAATTACTCGATGCATTTTTAGTGGTTGCAGAACTTGAAGGTTTGGCTGCCAGACAAGCAGCAAAGCGCATGGAACATGAACAAATTGTTAAGGCATTTGATGCAAACGCACTTTGCCAAAAAGCCTCAGAAGTTAAAGATACGCAAACATTTAATGCCATGAATATGGTTTTCCATAATTTAATTATCCAAGGTTCACACAATGTAATGCTGCAGGGTCAATTGAATACAGCCCGCACAATCACTTTTCCATACCAGCACTATGTATCCAGCTTACCGGGATACATGGCACAGTCGGTTGAGGAACATAATGCTTTACTCAGCGCTATATCGAACTCAGAAGGTGATGTCGCCTACCAGTTGATGCGCGACCATGTAAGGCTGCAAGGTGAACAAATCGAAGATGTAATCCACCACCTAGAGCGGCAAAACAACCCCACTGTGGGTCAACAAAGCCCTTACATCAAGGGATATAAAATGGTGTAGTCTTAACTTACAGCCGCAAGATATAAATTCTCTGGTCAAGGTGAAGTAGCGCTTGCGCTAAAGCTTTAATTGCGGCCTGTTAAACAAGCTGGAACATTTGATAAAAGCTAGTGTCGCTATCAACTTACAATACCGCTAATATGTGGCCTAATATCGTTTATAAGGCTTGGCTGCTTGTTAATAACACTAAGTTGACCATTTGGTAAATTTATGCTCTAGTGATCAGGCAATAATAATATTAATCTGAGGTCTGTATTATGAAGTTAATTTGAGACCTTTGCACGAAACTCAAATGATTGATGCTTTTTCC
>CAJXEN010000091.1 GCA_913052465.1 uncultured Oceanospirillaceae bacterium | reverse complement strand
TTGGGGGAATATGCAGCAGGCTGTTGATTTTAATGAAGATGTTCTCAATGGCATGATTAAAGCATTGGTGTTTGCTTTTTTGATTAGTTGGATTGCGTTATATCAGGGGTATTCATGTGTTCCAACGTCCCAGGGTATAAGTACCGCCACAACCCGCACGGTGGTCTATAGTTCCTTGGCGATTTTAGGATTTGATTTTATATTAACAGCGCTAATGTTTGGAGGCGCAGTATGAGCAAAAGATGGTTAGAACTTAGCGTAGGGTTAATGGTAGTTGCTGGCATAGCTGCGCTAGTAACTTTAGCCTTACAAGTAAGTGGTGGCAATATGTCTCGCAGTGCAGAACATTACAGTGTTACTGCCCTGTTTCAAAATGCTGCAGGCCTAGGCCCTAAAGCTAGGGTCACCATGGCTGGGGTTACAGTTGGAGAGGTCGTTGCAGTGGGCATAGATGCTAATACCTTAATGGCAGAAGTACATATGAAAATCAACAGTCAGGTGGATTATTTATCCATCGATTCTAGTGCCAGTATTCTTACAGCTGGTTTGTTGGGTGAAAAATACGTTGGTCTTACAGTCGGTGCAGAAGAGGATGTGTTAGTAGATGGAGATATGATTGAAGACACTCAGTCGGCTATGGTGTTAGAAGAACTCATTAGCCAGTTTTTATTGAATGTTGGCGCCGATAAATAAGGAGTAGTGAATATGGTGAATTTTAATACCCGCAGTGCAAAGCTAGGGATAAGTGTGGTTTTGCTTTTATGTACCCTAATGGTGAGGGCAGATGAATGGAAAGATGCTAGTCAGGTCGTTGATAAAAGCACTCAGGCTATGATTGAGTTACTCGAAGAAGGGCGGCTGGAAGCTGCTCTTAAAAGTGAACTAGCTGGTGAGCCTGTGCCTTTAAACGAATCTGAATTACTGCTAGGCATGGAAGTGATTTTGGGTCCAGTAATAGATTTTGATAGCATTGCTAAAGGTGTTATGGCTCAGTTTTACCGTCAAGCATCAAAACAACAAATCGAAACATTTCGACTTGGCTTTAGACAGTCATTATTAAACACCTACTCACGGGCAGTAGTGGCTTTCAAAATTAATCATTTTGAAATTAACACTAACCCCAATATTAGTAGTAAACCTGGACGACAAAAAGTGTGGGTGAAAGTTTATGCTAATGGTGCATCTTATGACATCAACTATGCCATGAAAAAACGCCCACAAGGCTGGAGAGTTACGAATGTGACTCTTGATGGTATTAATTTAGGCTTGGCCTTTAGGCAACAATTTGCTAATGCCATGGCCCAAAATAGGGGCAATATGGATGACGTCATTGCTTTTTGGAATGATCCGTCTTGAGTCTATTGAATTACTAAGCGATAGTGGCAATGGTGGCGAGTATTTTGCTATAATCGCCAGCCAATTTAGACCATGGAGAATGTCGTGGACGCAGAACAGGTGAAGCAAATTATTGAGCAGCAACTTGAAGGTACGCAAGTGATCCCTAGCGGCGAAGGGTGTAGTTTTCAGGTTACGGTGATTGGAGACTTATTTTTAGGATTATCGCCAGTTAAAAAACAACAGTTAGTTTATGGTTGCCTCACAGATAAAATATCTGATGGTTCCATTCATGCTCTAGGTATTAAAGCCTATACCCCAGAACAATGGCAACGTTTAAGCGCCTAGTTAAGGCCTAGCTAAGAACTACCTAAGTACTATCTAAGCACTATCACAACTAAGACAGACCAACATTCGGCGAACAAAATTATGGATAAATTAAGTATTACCGGGGGTAAACGTCTCGACGGCGTTATTCGTATAGCGGGTGCAAAAAATGCGGCACTGCCTATATTGGCGGCCACCTTGCTCGCTCAAGAACCGGTTACCATTCGTAATTTGCCGCACTTACATGATGTTACCACCATGATTGAACTTTTGGGTCGTATGGGAGTGTCATTGTTGGTGGGAGACAAACTGAGTGTAGAGATAGACGCAACTACGTTAAACCATTGTATTGCTCCTTACGATTTAGTTAAAACCATGCGTGCCTCTATTCTTGTGTTGGGGCCCTTAGTTGCGCGATTTGGCGAAGCAGAAGTCTCTTTACCTGGCGGTTGTGCCATCGGTAGTCGCCCGGTGGACCTACATATTCGAGGTTTAGAAGCCATGGGTGCCACTATTACTGTAGAAGATGGTTATATTCGTGCTAAGGCAGACCGGCTTAAAGGTGCACACATCTTTTTTGATATGGTGACTGTGACGGGTACTGAAAATATTTTAATGGCTGCTACCTTGGCCGATGGCGAGACAGTGTTAGAGAACGCAGCGCGTGAACCTGAAGTGGTTGACTTAGCAGAATGTTTGATTGCCATGGGAGCAAAAATTACTGGCCACGGCACTGGCACGATTCGTATACAAGGCGTAGAAAAACTTCACGGCTGTCATTATGACGTGTTGCCAGACCGTATAGAGACGGGCACATACCTGGTTGCGGCTGCTGTGACTGGTGGACGTATTAAAGTAAAAGATACTCGCCCAGATATTATGGAAGCAGTGCTTGCTAAGTTGGAAGAGGCTGGCGCAGAAATTGTCACAGGCGAAGATTGGATTACTTTAGATATGCACGGCAAAAGGCCAAAGGCTGTGAATTTAAAAACCTCACCATATCCTGGCTTTCCTACTGATATGCAAGCTCAGTTCTCTGCACTAAACGCTATCGCTATAGGTAGTGGACGTATTACGGAAACTATTTTTGAAAACCGCTTCATGCACATTGATGAAATGGCTCGCATGGGTGCTCAAGTTGTAGTGGAAGGCAATACGGTCATTCAGCAGGGTGTCCAGCGGTTGAAAGCTGCACCAGTAATGGCAACTGACCTTAGGGCATCCGCTAGTTTAGTGATTGCCGCTTTAGTGGCCGACGGTGAAACTGTGATTGACCGCATTTATCATATTGATCGTGGCTATGACTGTATTGAAGAAAAAATGGGCGCTTTAGGTGCCATCATCAAGCGAGTTGCTTAACTGAGAAATGAACACCATGCCTAATAGTCTAACTATCGCATTGTCTAAGGGACGCATTTTAAAAGAAACATTGCCCCTTTTTGCCAGTGCGGGTATAGAGCCGTTGGAAGATATTTATACCAGTCGTAAACTGGTTTTTGAAACTACCCAGCCTGGGGTGAGGTTTTTAGTCATTCGTGCAACAGACGTGCCCACTTATGTGTCTTATGGCGCTGCAGACATGGGTGTGGCAGGTAAAGATGTATTATTAGAACATGGTGGCAGTGGCTTATATGAGCCCTTAGATCTACAAATCGCTAAGTGCCGTCTGATGACGTGTGCCCCTATTGGTGCGCCGCCAGCCGGACGGCGTTTACGTGTGGCGTCTAAATTCGTTAATATCACCAAGGCTTACTTCGCCGAACAAGGTCAACAAGTTGATATTATTAAGCTCTACGGGGCTATGGAATTAGCACCTATTTTGGGTTTGGCTGATCAAATTGTAGATATTGTAGATACTGGTAATACTCTTAGGGCTAACGGCTTAGAGCCGTTAGAAGAAATAGCTACTATAAGCAGTCGTTTGGTGGTTGGTGAGGCGTCTATGAAACTTAAGCACGGTCGTATCGGCCCCCTTATTGACCAGTTGTCTGCGGCGGTCAACGCCAACTGGGAGCAGTAATATGCAATGGCTTAAAGTTAATCGATTGGATACGCAACAGGCTAATTTTGAGGCTAAGCTCAGTCAATTGCTGGGTTGGGAGAGTGTTTCTGATCAGCGCATACAAAAAACTGTTGCAGATATTATTGAACGAGTAAGAGTGCAAGGAGACACAGCTTTATTGCAGCTGACTAATCAATTGGATCGCACGCCGTTTAAAGCGACATCTGAACTAGAAATACCTCAGCAGAAATTACAACAGGCTTTGGCTGACATCACTAACGAAGAGCGTGAGGCCTTACAGATTGCTGCTGACCGTATTCGCACCTACCACCAGCACCAAAAGCAAGACTCATGGAGCTATGTTGAAGCTGATGGCACCTTACTGGGTCAACAAGTGACAGCCATGGATCGTGTCGGTATCTATGTCCCTGGTGGCAAAGCGAGTTACCCCTCATCGGTATTAATGAATGCGATTCCTGCCAAGGTGGCTGGGGTAAAAGAAATCATTATGACCGTGCCATTGCCCAATGGCCGTGTTAACCCCTTAGTTCTGGCAGCAGCAGCTATAGCAGGGGTGGATCGTGTATTTGCTGTGGGTGGTGCACAGGCTATAGCAGCCCTTGCGTATGGCACTACTATGGTTCCAAAAGTAGATAAAATCGTAGGCCCAGGTAATGTTTATGTAGCCACAGCAAAGCGTGCAGTGTTTGGTACCTGCGGTATTGACATGATCGCTGGGCCGTCAGAAATTCTGGTTATTTGTGATGGTCAAACTAATCCCGACTGGGTCGCTATGGATTTGTTCTCCCAAGCGGAGCACGATGAACAAGCCCAATCTATTCTATTGTGTCCAGATAAAGACTATTTGGATCAGGTTGAAGCAAGCTTTAAAGCCCTTTTGCCTACATTGGAACGTAGTAGTATTATTAAAGCGTCAATTGAAAATCGTGGTGCCCTTATTGTTGTGACAGATATGCAAGAAGCCATTGATATTTCCAACCGTATCGCCCCAGAACACTTAGAACTTTCGGTAGCTAACCCTGAAGCACTGTTGCCTAAAATACGCCATGCTGGTGCTATTTTCATGGGCCGTCATACCGCCGAAGCCTTAGGGGATTATTGTGCTGGGCCTAATCACGTTTTACCAACGTCGGGCACTGCGCGCTTCTCATCACCTTTAGGTGTGTATGACTTTCAAAAACGCTCATCTTTGATTATGTTTTCAGAACAAGGTGCCAGTGAAATGGGTAAGGTAGCCTCGGTATTAGCGCGCGGTGAGGGCCTAACTGCGCATGCACGTTCTGCAGAATACCGCATCCTAGACGAAGTCCTATAGCTACGCTGTAGCTAAAACCAGCTTCAACACGATGCCTTAGTTGCAACAATAGTGGCTCGCAAGGGCGCTGGGTGGCCTTCTGCAGAAAGGTTGTGATCATTAGGGTCTAGAAAATCTGCTAAAGAGTGAAAGTTCATCCAATCTGTCGCTCTTTGTTCTTGGGTGTTGGTTTGAGTAACGTCTACTGTGCGCACATCTTGTAAACCTAGCTTGCGCAACATATTCTCTAAGGCCTTGGTACTTGGTAAAAACCAAACGTTAGACATTTTTGCGTAGCGTTCTTGCGGTACTAAAATAGTATCTACGTCACCTGGTACTACCAAAGTCTCCAGGACTAATTCACCGCCCGGGCGCAGGTAAGACATTAACTCTTGAATGTGATCAATGGGCGAGCGCCGGTGGTATAAAACACCTAAACAAAATACGGTATCAAAGCAGCCAAAGGCAGGTAAGTGCTCACTGCGTAGAGGTAACAAATGGGCGCCGTTAGCAGGTAATAAACGTTGCGCTGCGTGGAACTGGTAGAGGAATATTCGTGTAGGATCAATACCTAACGCTAGTCTAGCTCCAGCTCCTAGCATGCGATAAAGGAAGTAACCGTTACCTGTGCCTATGTCTAGCACTTGCCTACCTTCTAGGGAGCTTATGTAGGGGCTAATCCGTTGCCACTTCCAGTCTGAATGCCACTCTGTTTCTATCTCAACACCCAGCAGGTTCCATGGGCCTTTGCGCCAGGGCATAAAGGCTTTAAGTTGCTGCGTATAGACTGAGTAATCTAACTCTAAATTATCAGGTTTCAAGACGCAGACGCTGTCTTCATCAAAGCTATAGTCGGCATCGAGTAATTGTGGCATAGACTCAAGAGCAGCGTCCCATTCACCTGAGCGACCATGGCTTTTTAGCTCGTAGTAGAGTTTTAAAGTCTGCCTTAGCTGTGGATGGAACTGCTCTAAATCTGTGTTTTTTGTGTGCTCAAAAAAGGCCTCTAAAGTTATGCCCATGTTGGTCTCGCAAGTGAATAGGAAAAAATACTATCAAAATTTTTTTAGGTTGTTATTTAAAGGCCAGCAGCGCACAAAAGTTAAAACATTGCATACAGGTTTCAACACGACTAAATCCTGCTTCAAATAAACGCTGGCGATGTTGTTCTAGGGTGTTTGGTACCAATACGTTCTCTAATGCTGCACGCTTTTGTGCAATTTCAAGATCGCTGTAGCCTTGATAGCGTTTAAAGTCGTGGTATAGGTCAACTTGCAAGTCTTGCTGTTGAGGGTCGTCAAAACACACTTTTTCGGCCAAAAGTAATACGCCACCTGGACGCATGCCTTGGGCGATATTTTTAAGGATATTGGGTCTTTCTACATCAGCTATAAATTGCAAAGTAAAATTGAGAATGACTATGGAGGCATTTTCTATCACTGTATCTTGTAAATTTTGCTCTACAATCTCATAACTAGCCTGGCTATGATCCCGAGCCATATTGTGCTGGCAACGGCTCACCATGGCAGCTGAGTTATCTACTCCAATTACGTGGGCATGGCTAGGTAGATTTTGTCGCAACCGCAAGGTCATGGTGCCAAGGGAACAGCCTAGGTCATAACAATGGCTATGGGGCTGGCCATACCTGGCAGCCAACAAGCCTATGACGTCTAGCAAGAAATTATAACCGGGCACAGAGCGTTGAATCATGTTTTCGAAGACATCAGCTACCTGGGCATTAAACTCAAATGGTGCGAGTGTTTCTTGCGGTTGAGCAAAGATCGAATCGTGTGTGGATGGTTTGGTATTGTGAGTCATAATAAACAGCTTGCTCAGAGGGCTACTTAGCGGTCGGCCTAGTGCCTAGAATGGCGGTGATAGTGTGTGTTTTTTCGTTGCGCCGATAGGTGATGTTTAATGTGCTTCCTGGCCTTAGTTTGGTGACATAGTTTAAAGATTCATTCCAATCTTCAATAAAGTTACCATCAAAATGAGTAATTAAATCCCCAGGTTTCAACCCTGCGATATGGGCTGGACTATTGGCGTAAACACCAGATAGCATGATGCCAGTATCTTGCTTTGAGGCAAATGCGTTCTGGCTGTACTGGCGTTTGAATACGTTAAAGTCGATACCTAACCAACCACGCACAACATAGCCTTGAGATACGAGGCTGTGCAATACTTCAGAAACAATATTAATAGGTATAGCTAAGCCGATGCCCTGGCTTCGAGAACTGGTAGACGAATTATAAAAGTGAGCAGTGTTGATGCCAACTAACTCTCCTTGAGTATTGATCAACGCTCCGCCAGAGTTTCCAGCGTTAATGGCCGCATCAGTTTGAATAAAGCTTTCAAAGGTGTTTAGGCCCAAACGATTACGCCCTTTACCACTGATGATGCCCATAGAAACTGACTGGCCTAGCCCGTGGGGGTTGCCAATGGCAAAAACTATGTCGCCTACACGTGAGTCGAGACCAGTAGGGACTTTGGCTGGAATTAGGTTGTCCAGTTCGATTTTTATGACAGCCAAGTCAGTGGCTGGGTCGGTGCCAATTAAAGTGGCCGGTGCAGAACGGCCGTCAGCTAATCCCACTTGAATGCGCTCGGCATTTTCAATGACATGATTGTTAGTAAGTATATAGCCTTGTGAGCTAGCAATAACACCAGACCCTAGATGGATTTCATTAGTGCTAGCATCTATCAGTTGCCCTTCTAATAAGTTGGCATAGTGTGGGTCTTGCAACAGTGCTATGCTCTTAAAAGGTTTCGATGTTTGGTTATATATGCGAACCACAGACCCCATGGTGCCTGCCAGTAAGTTAGCGTAGCTATGTGGTGTATTAATTGGTTGATCAAACGTTGAACTAAGGGCACTCTGCGCCCACAGAGGAATGTCTGTTTTTTGTGACAGCCATTGCGGCGCAGTAAAAATAAGTGCAATCGCCAAAATCATACCGGCCAGAGCAAAACGCAATAAGTACTTGGTAAACGATTGGGTCATGTCATTAAAAAACTGTTGATGTTAGAAAAAAGGTTGGTAGATATGTGTCTGCAATGTTTGGCTATAGTGTAAACTTTGATGCAGTTAAAGGCAAAAAAACACTTGAGATATTTGCATGGCTATTGAGCGTCAGGAATTAATTAACTATTTGGATCGGCTATTACAGCCTGATCAATTCAACGACTATGCGCCTAACGGTTTGCAGGTTGAAGGGACCGACAACATACACAAAGTGGTCACGGGTGTAACCGCCAGCCAAGCTCTGATTGACCGGGCTATAGAGTGCGAAGCGGATGTATTGCTGGTGCATCATGGGTACTTTTGGCGAAACGAAGCCAGCCCATTGGTAGGCATTAAAAAACGTCGCATTAAGGCTTTGATGGACCATGATATCAACCTAATAGGCTACCATCTGCCGTTAGACTGTCATCCTGAGCTAGGTAACAACGCTCAATTGGGTAAGTTGATGGGTTGGCTGCCAGATGATCATATGCAGGCTAGTGAGGTTTCAGGGCTGGGGTTGTACGCTACGCTACCAGCACTCTCTAGTGGCGTTGAGGTGCAGTGCCATTTGTCTCAGGTGTTGGGTCGTGAAGCACTGCATATAGACATCCCTGGAAAACTTATTAAGCGTATTGGTTGGTGCACAGGGGGTGCTCAAGGTATGATCGAGCAAGCGGTAGCTTTGGGTTTAGATGCCTATGTGTCCGGTGAAATATCTGAGTCAACAGTGCATATTGCACGCGAAAATAGTGTGCATTATTTCGCTGCAGGCCATCATGCTACTGAGCGTTATGGAGCTAAGGCTCTTGCTCTGCATTTACAGCAGGAGCTAGGTTTAGATTGTGAGTTTGTGGATATACCTAACCCAGCCTGATCGTAGCTAAACTAAGCTAAGCTAAATTAAATTAACTTAGGCTGGTAAAGTAAAGGTTAACCTGCCTTATTTGCAGAAGTAGGTGTTAGTGGAATATCGTAAGCTGCAGGATTCACCTCTCCTTGTTTTGGTTTAAGCCCATAACGCTCATCAAGTGTGCCAGGCTCTTTAGTGGTGTCGCTTGGCGCATAGTCCATCGGTGGGCGAATAGTCACTGTTGGCTCTGGTTGATGTTCTATGGTGTTCTTGGTAGGGTCACCAATAGAAAGTAAGCTGCTGGTTGCATCAGGATCGTCGCATAAGCTCTGAGCTCCCTTAGCTAGTTGTTCGTGCACATTCTGGTAGCTGTCAGTTAGCTGATTAACGGCAGCAGCAGTGTCAGCAAAGTGCAAGTTAACCTGTTCTTTGTATTCAGCCATTTCTGTGTGGGCAGTTTGCAGTTGATCACTTAGCTGGTGTTGTCGTTTAAGGTCGCTGTTGTTGCGGCCCAATAAAAAACCTATACCTAAACCAAGTAGAAGTAGAACTAACCAAAAAAACCAATCGTTGCTGAGTAAATCCACCAGCAGCTCCTTTCAAT
>CAJXEN010000090.1 GCA_913052465.1 uncultured Oceanospirillaceae bacterium | reverse complement strand
TAAGTTCTTTTCTATAAGTGCTTAACGATAGCCTGCAATGGCCTTAATTTCCTGAAACTCATGTAACCCAAATCCTGCATATTCACGCCCATTGCCCGATTGCTTGTAGCCACCAAAGGGCATGCAATATTCTAAATCGGCCATATTAATGTGCACTGTACCTGCCCGTAACTTTCGCGCCACCCGATGGGCCTTAGCCATTTCTTGAGTAGATACGTAGGCGCCTAAACCATAGGGACTATCATTAGCAATGCTGACTGCTTGTGCTTCACTAGAGAAAGGAATCAATACCAATACTGGGCCAAAAACCTCTTCTTGGGCAATAGCCATGGCGTTATTCACATCACCAAAAAGTGTAGGTTTAACATAGTAACCTTGCTCATAGCCTTCAGGTTTACCAACACCACCAGCCAACAAAGTGGCACCTTCATTTATACCTGTCTGTATTAAAACCTGCACTTTTTGCCAGTGGTCTTGTGAAATAACAGGGCCCAAATGGTCACCTTGTTGCTGAGGGTCACCTAAAGCTATGGCCTCTACCGTAGCTAACGCAATCTTTGCAACTTGGTTATATACACTCGCCTCTACCAACATCCTTGTAGGGGCATCGCAACTCTGGCCACTATTAAGCATGCAGGCTTGAACTCCTAGCTGTACTTGCGCACTTAAATCGGCATCAGCAAAGATAATATTGGCAGATTTACCACCTAGTTCTTGGCTCACCCGTTTAACAGTTACTGCGGCAGACTTGGCAATTTCAACACCTGCCCGGGTAGACCCGGTGAATGACACCATATCTACTAATGGGTGGCTAGTGAGGTAGCTACCTATGTCTGCGCCAGTGCCATGGATCAAGTTAAACACTCCTGCTGGAATACCAGCTTGATGGATACACTCAGCAAATAGCTGTGCAGACATGGGCGTTAACTCACTGGGTTTGAGCACCATAGTACACCCTGCCAATAAAGCAGGAATAACTTTGCATATAATTTGGTTAATGGGCCAGTTCCAGGGTGTAATGAGAACACACACACCAATGGGCTCCTTGAGTAACTGACCATAATCACCAATAGGTTGTTCTAACAAAACAGCTTTAGCATACTGTAAATGCGCTTCGGTATGGCCTACACCAGCTTCTGCTTGCATGTCGTAAGACATGGATGCGGGCGCACCCATCTCTTGGGTAATCGCCTTAGCCATATCTTCATAGCGCGCTTGATAGGCAGATAAAAATGCCTCTACCATTACTATTCGGTGCTGCAAGGAGGTTTGACTCCAATCTTCAAAGGCATTGGCTGCGGCATTAATAGCAGCCTGCGCATCATCGGTACTAGCAAGGCACACTTGCGCAAAGGTGGCCTGTGTGGCTGGATTAATTACGGGTAACTTCTGCGTGCTAGTTAAAGGGTCACACCAACTACCATCAATATAGAATGCTAGGTTTTTCATATAAAGGCTCATTATTGAACAGGTTGAGGCGCAGTGTATCTGTATCAGCTGGCTAATTACTTATCAAAAACAGACAAATATACTGCGGATATATACAAGCTCACAGATTTAACCTCGTTCACTATCAAACCCATTAGCAATACTGGAGAGAGCCAAATAAAAGGCTTTGCCCACATAAACAGGCTTTACTGACATGAAAGGCATTATAAATAAGAAGGTGTTAATTACAGCAGGCGCTACTGGCATAGGCAAAGCCACAGCCATTGCATTGATGAATGCTGGTGCTCAGGTACACGTGTGCGACATTAACACCGACGCTTTGGCTAGTTTTAAACAAGAGTATCCTTTGGTGTATACCAGCGTAACCAACGTTGCCAAGCCCGACGAAGTTGCCGCTATGTTTGCCCAGCTGAAACAAGACTTTGATGGTAAATTAGATTTTTTAGTTAATAATGCTGGGGTTTCTGGCCCTGCAGGCCCTATTGAAACTTTAGACATTGAAGCATGGAAAGCCACTTTTGATGTTAACCTGCATGCGACTTTTTACGTATCAAAGCATGCTATTCCGCTAATTAAGCAACACGGCGGTGCCATTATGAACCTATCTTTTACAGCGGGCCTTTTTGGTTACCCGATGCGCAGCCCCTATGCCAGTGCCAAGTGGGCTATTGTGGGGCTAAGTAAAACTATGGCTATGGAATTAGGTCCATTTAATATACGGGTTAATTGTATTTGCCCGGGGGCTGTGAATGGCGAGCGGATGGATCGAGTGATCAGCAGCATTGCTGATGCAACCGGTGAAAGTTTGCAGAAGGTGCGCCAAGATAATGTAAAAAGCACGTCGATGGCAACTTTTGTAGATGCAGAAGACATTGCTAACATGATTGTTTTTAGCTTTTCTGATTTGGGCGAAAAAATATCTGGTCAGAGCCTGACAGTAGACGGAGATACCCACAGTTTAGCTACATATTAAGCTACATCATGGGTTTTTTCTATTTGCACTGATTAATATTGTTAGTTGATATTAGCTCTACCCTGGTGATTTTATCGGCTAATTTTACCTATACGCGCCGCTATTTGTAGATGGGGGTTGTGCCCTACTACCATTTAACGTTACTTTAGATGTTCCGCAGCGTGAACGTTTTTTAGCTGACCGAATAATGGATAAGCTCAAAATTTTCACCCTTGTCTTCTCAATAATAAAAGAGCACCCCCTATGACCGGTGAAACACCACTTGTACGCTTTGAAAACATTCAAAAAAGCTACGATGGCGAAACTCTCGTCGTTAAAGACTTCAACCTCGACGTTGCCCCCGGTGAATTTGTCACCATGCTCGGACCATCGGGTTCTGGTAAAACCACTTGCCTAATGATGTTAGCTGGCTTTGAGCCTGCTACCCAAGGGGAAATTTACCTTAAGGGAAAACCTATCAACAAAGTGCCGCCTTACAAGCGCGGTATTGGCATGGTGTTCCAAAACTACGCTTTATTTCCTCACATGACTGTGGCAGAAAACTTAGCGTTTCCCTTAGAGGTGCGAAAAGTACCAAAGGCAGAACGTGAAGATCGAGTTAATAAAGCCCTAGATATGGTGCAGTTAGGTGCCTTTGGTGGCCGCCGGCCCATGCAGCTTTCTGGTGGTCAGCAGCAGCGTGTCGCAGTCGCTAGATCGTTAATTTTTGACCCGGATCTTGTATTGATGGACGAGCCTCTGGGTGCTTTGGACAAAAATCTACGTGAACAAATGCAGTATGAGATTAAACACCTGCACGAACAACTTGGTTTAACTGTGGTTTATGTAACCCACGACCAAACCGAAGCCCTTACGATGTCTAACCGCATTGCGGTATTTGAAGACGGTATTGTGCAGCAGTGTGCTGCACCTGCAGACCTTTATGAAAAACCAAAAAATGCCTTTGTAGCCAACTTTATTGGTGAGAACAACCGTTTAGTGGGTAAAGTTACGGCCATAACCGGTGACAAGGTTGAAGTGCTAAGTGATAACGGTGACCAACTAGTTGCTAGCAAAGTTAATGTTGAGGCAGTGGGCGATCGCACCACGGTTTCACTGCGCCCAGAGCGGGTTTTTGTAAACCCTGAAGCCAGCAGTGTAGACAACTTATTTTCTGCCAAAGTAGAAGAACTGATCTACCATGGCGACCATATTCGCACACGCTTTACAGTGTGTGGACACGACGATTTTATCGTCAAAGTTCCAAATTCAACTGCCAATAGCTTATTGCAAGAAGGCAATATCGTCCCTATTGGCTGGAAAATGGAAGACTGCTTAGCTCTTGATGCCTAACGAAAATAATAATGCACAAGAACCTAGCGGAATTGTTGCAACAATTCTCAACAAAAACCTGGAGATATACATGATTAACAAGCTTGTAAAAAAGACCTTGATCGCCACTGCAGTAGCGACCACTATGGTTGCTGGTAGCGTCCAAGCAGAAGGCCACTCAGAAGAAATTACAGTAGTTTCGTGGGGTGGTGCTTACACCGTTTCACAGGTAGAGGCTTATCACAAGCCTTGGATGGCTGCTACTGGCAACACTATTGTATCAGACGATTACAACGGTGGCTTGGCAGAAATTAAAGCCCAAGTAATGGCTGAAAATGTCACCTGGAACTTAGTCGATGTTGAACTTTCTGACGCCGTTCGTGGTTGTGACGAAGGCATCTTAGAAGTAATGGATCATTCTGTTTTGCCAGATGGTGATAACGGTGTTCCAGCTGCAGAAGACTTCCTTCCTGGTGCTCTTGTAGAGTGCGCTGTAGGTAACATTGTATGGTCTACTGTGTTCATCCATGATGAAAGCAAGATCCAAGGTGTTGATGGCCTTGCTGACTTTTTTGATACCAACAAGTTCCCTGGTAAGCGCGGTATGCGTAAAGGTGCTAAGCCTAACCTAGAGTTCGCTCTTATGGCTGACGGTGTAGAACCAGCAGACGTATACGAAATGCTAAGCACAGATGCCGGTGTAGACCGCGCTTTTGCTAAGCTAGATACCATTAAAGATTCTATGGTTTGGTGGGAATCAGGTGCCCAGCCACCACAGCTACTTGCTGATGGCGAAGTAACTATGACCACTGCTTATAACGGCCGCGTATTTAACGCTATTGCGTCGGAAGGCAAGCCATTTGTAATCAACTGGGACGGTCAGGTTTGGGACTTGGACCTTTGGGTAATTCCAAAAGGCGCACCAAACCAAGAAGCTACTATGGACTTTGTTAAGTTCTCCACTGGTACTAAGCCTCTTGCAGACCAAGCTAGCTGGATCCCTTACGGTCCTTTACGTAAGTCTTCCTTTGGCCTAGTGGGTTCTTTCCACTCTGATGCAAGTTTAGACATGGCTCCACACATGCCTACTGCTCCTGATAACTTTAAGCGTGCACTTCAGAACGACTTTGAGTTTTGGGCAGACAACTCAGACCAGTTAAATGAGCGTTTCAACGCTTGGTTAACTAAGTAAGTCAACAGACTTACCTCCTAGGGCAGTGCCTAAAACTAGGCCTGCCCTGTCTCTTTATTTCTAGATATCTCCTGTTTATGACTACTGCGAACCCATCTATAGATCAAGCTACTGCGCTGCCTTTGAAAGAGAAGCTAGCCAGAACCACAGCAATTCAGCGCCGGCGTGCCTTTTTACTGACACTTCCTTTGGTCTTGTTTTTGCTGATCAGTTTTGTCTTCCCTATTGGTCAAATGCTGTTTAATAGTATCCATAACAACAAGGTGTCTGGCGTAGTGCCCGAGTTCACCACTGCCATCCAAAAATGGGATGGACAGGGCTTGCCATCGGAAGAAATTTTTGAAATTTTTGTCAAAGATTTAGCTAAAGCAAAGAAAGTACGTGAAGTTGGCCGTAAAGTGGGCAACATGGCCACACGCATTAACTACGAAATGCCAGGTAGTCGTAGTTTGTTTACCAAATCTGGTCGTAAAGTAGGAAAGATCAAACAAGGGCCATACAAAGAAGCCCTTATCAAAATTGATAAAGATTGGGCTGACCCACAAGTTTGGTTAACCTTACAACGTGCCTCTTATGACATTTCCCCAGCATTTTACATCGCTGCTATGGACATGAAATACAATGAAGCAGGCGAGATTGTTAAAGCCGACGAGTTATACCAAATTTACCTCAACAACTTCGGTAAAACCCTATGGCTTGCTACCCTCATTACTTTAATATGTGTAGTACTTGCTTACCCTGTAGCTTACTTGTTGTCTGTTTTACCACTAAGGCAGTCTAACTTATTGATGATCATGGTGTTGCTGCCGTTTTGGACCTCTCTATTAGTGCGAACTACAGCCTGGATCGCAATATTACAAACAGAGGGTGTAATAAATGATTTACTGGTCTACTTTGGGGTGATTGGTGAGGATGGTCGCATCCAAATGATCTATAACCAAACTGGTACTATTATCGCCATGGTACATATTTTGTTACCGTTTATGATTTTACCGTTATATTCTGTCATGAAGACTATTCAACCTACCTATATGCGCGCTGCGCTGTCTATGGGTTCTAAGCCCTTTTATGCCTACCGCAGGGTCTATTTACCACAAACTATCCCAGGCCTTGCTGCCGGTACTTTGCTGGTATTTATTCTAGCCATTGGCTATTACATCACACCAGCGTTAGTGGGTGGCCAAGATGGCTTGTTGATCTCTAACCTTATTGCATACCACATTCAAAAGTCTCTTAACTGGAGCTTAGGTGCAGCACTTGGCACCATGTTACTGGTAGTGGTAATGTTACTGTATTGGGTTTACAACCGACTAATCGGCATCGACAAGCTTAAGTTTGGTTAAGGCATAATTGAGATACTCACATGACTAATTTTTTACAAAAACAACTAAAAACTAAAGGCCGAGCCTACTTATACCTGGCCGTAGCTACAGTACTAGTAGTTCTGCTCACAGGTACTATGAAAGCTGCTGTTGGGTTTTTATTGATATTTGGTATTCCATTATTCTTTATGGAAAAGATGCATGAATATGCAACCACAGGAGAACGCTTCTCTCGCTATATATTCTTAGTAATTAGTGCCAGCGTTTTGGTATTTTTAATAGCCCCTGTGCTTATTATTATCCCTTTGTCTTTTAACGCAGAGCCTTATTTTACGTTTACCGACGAAATGCTTAGTTTTGATAGCAAAGGGTATTCTAACCGTTGGTATTTGGATATTTTACACAATGGTATGAAAGCGCCAGAAGCTATTGAAGGTTGGTGGTCAGACTTGTGGAACAACGCGCAGTGGATACGTGCGACACGTAATTCTTTCTTTATCGCTACTGTGTCTGCCACCATCGCAACCACTTTGGGCACCTTGGCTGCATTAGGTTTGTCGCGGCCAGAAATGCCCCAACGCGCATTGATCACCAGCTTACTTATTTCTCCAATGATCGTACCTCTGGTTATTACGGCCACTGGCATGTACTTCTTCTACTCAGACATAGGTATTGCAAAAACCTACACTGGGGTAATTTTGGCCCACGTTACTTTGGGTGTGCCTTTTGTGATTATCACTGTGACTGCCACGTTGAGTGGTTTTGACATGAGCCTAGTGAAGGCCTCGCAAAACATGGGTGCTAATGGTTGGACTACCTTCCGCCGCATTATTATGCCATTAATTTTACCTGGTATGATTTCTGGAGCTTTATTTGCGTTTATTACCTCATTGGATGAAGTGGTGGTTGTGCTATTTATTGCGGACGTAGAACAGCGGACTATCCCACGCCAAATGTTCTCTGGTATTCGTGAGCAGATCTCACCCACTATCTTAGCAGTGGCAAGTATATTGGTAGTAATGTCAGTGGTGTTGCTAACGGTTCTAGAGCTATTACGACGCCGTGGTGAAAGACTACGTGGAATGTCTCCTGGTTAATCTATACACTAAAAAAAAGGCTCCTATAAGGAGCCTTTTTTATGTGGCTCTTTTTATGCTGCTGTTTTTATACCACTCTATTTTATACACCCAAGTTTAGGACACCCTCGCTATGAGTCAGCCATTACATATTGGTCTTTTACTTTGCCACACATCTGACTCTATTGTTAATAATGCAGGCGACTTAGACTACCCAGCCATTTTTCGACAACATTTTTTAGCCATAGACAGTAATATTCGTTTTACCGATTTCAATGTCGACAAAGGTGACTTACCCTCATCGGTAAACCAATGTGATGTGTGGTTAGTGAACGGCAGCCCTGCTGGTGCCTACCAAGACATTGATTGGATTCACCAACTTAGTGATTTTATTAAGCAACTTGATAGTGCTAAAAAACCGACCTTTGGTATCTGTTTTGGCCATCAACTGATGGCACAAGCGTTGGGAGGCAAGGTAGAGCTAAGCCTCAAAGGCTGGGGGCTAGGTATTTCTCATAATACCGTGGTGGCGAATACAACATTTATGCAACCGCAGGCTACTAACATTGATGTAATGGTATTTCACCAAGATCAGGTAGTGCAGCTACCCAAAGGCTCACAAGTACTTGTCACTAGTGATTTTTGCCCTAACTGCATGGTGCAACACAATGACCACATGTTAAGTATTCAAGGCCATCCAGAGTTTAATACGCAAATGGTAGAGGGCATTCTCGCTGGAGAGAGCTACGATGATACCCCAGCCATCCGGGCGCAAGGCATGGCTAACAGTGCCGGTGAGCCTGATTCAAAATTATTATTCCAGTGGATTGTTAATTTCTATCGCCAAGGCTTTTAAAGCAACGCCGAAAAATAATAGTTGGGGTAATAGAACACTGTATGATTCTCTTTAAAGAGTATTGCCAGGTCCTGTTTAATTAAGGTATAAACGCAAATTATACACAGTCTCAGCTTAGTGCATTTGATGCCACTGGAGATCCTAATATTATGAATGATACCAGTGAAAATAAAACACTCAATAGCGCTATTATTGTTGTAGCGCTGGGTTTTTTAGCACTGGCGTTGGCATTTTCGGCTCGTGCTGTTCTAGGGTTGGCAATGCCAATCTGGGAAAGTGAGTTAGCTTGGAGTCGTGGTTATGTTTCCAATGTTGCTGCTGTTGCGTTGTTGATCATGGCCACTGTAGCGCCTGTTTCGGGTTTTATTCTTGATCGGAAAGGCCTTCGTTTTACTTTGCTACTAGGGCTTATTGCGGTTTTCACATCCTGTGTTGTTATTAGTATGGCCCAGAGTGCCTGGGCATTATTGATTGGTTTTGGTGTTATAGGTGGTGTTGGCTTTGGTATTATCGCAACTCACGTCGTTGCCTCAGCAGTGGCCCGTGTCTATCCTACAAAGGTAGGATTTGCATCAGGTATTGCAACTTCAGGATCTACTGCAGGGCAGTTTTTAATTGTGCCACTGATTGCTTTTATTTTTGCATCATTTAGCTGGCGTTGGGGATTTGCCGGCCTTGCTGTAGGTATTGCGTGCTTGATTCCTTTGGTGTGGTGGGTACCCAGTAATAAGCCAGACAAGGAGCCTAATAATTTATCGTTAGTAAAAAAAACGACTGCATTTAGATCTATAGTTAAAAAACTGTTCACTACCCCCGTTTTTCATTTGCTTTTTTGGAGTTACGTCATCTGTGGCTACACAACTACTGGCGTTATTGAAACCCATTTAATGCCATATGCTTCTTTTTGTGGTTTTAAACCAATTCCCAGTGCAACCGCTTACGGACTTCTGTCAGCCGTTAATCTGCTGGGCATGATTTTTATTGGTTGGCTAACCGATAAGGTTAATCGGCCATTTTTACTTGGGTGTATTTATATTGTTCGTGGCTTCACTTTTTGGTTGTTACTAAATGTGGGAACCAGCTACGAAACGCTGCTGATGTTTGCCGTTATTTTTGGCTTAGTGGACTATTCGACTGTACCAGTTACCGCCAGTTTAGTAGCGAGCCATATTGGCCTAAAAGTGATGGGCTTAACCATGGGGTTACTATCAGCAGGGCATTCTATAGGCGCTGCTGTAGCTGCTTCGTTAGGGGGCTACTTCTTTGATAAAGACACCACTTATGACCTTATTTGGATGAGTTCAATCGCATTAGCCACCATTGCTGGGGTTCTAGCATTTCTAATAAAAGACAACCCCAGCCACAAGCTCCAAGCCCA
>CAJXEN010000089.1 GCA_913052465.1 uncultured Oceanospirillaceae bacterium | reverse complement strand
ACACTAAAACACTAAAACACTAAAACACTAAAACACTAAAACACTAAAACACTAAACGCGCCTATGCATATACTTTGGACAGCATGACTTATATTAAGGGCTCAACTGCTCGGCAGAGCGGCTAAAATCTATTATAATCAGCGCCATACTGCTTTTAATTACGGATTGACATGAAAACTGCCCTCATTACTGGTGTTACAGGCCAAGATGGTTCCTACTTAGCCGAATTTTTATTAGCAAAAGGCTATGATGTTCATGGTATCAAACGCCGCTCCTCCTCGTTCAATACTGAGCGTATTGACCACATCTATGAAGATGCTTCGGTGCATGATAACCGGTTCCATCTGCACTATGGCGACTTGTCTGATTCATCTAACCTCACCCGTATCATCAAAGAAGTGCAGCCAGATGAAATCTATAACCTAGCAGCACAGTCTCATGTGGTGGTGTCTTTTGAAGCACCAGAGTACACCGCAGATGTGGATGCTTTGGGTACGCTGCGCATTCTTGAAGCCATGCGGTTTTTGGGGTTAGAAAAGAAAACCCGTTTTTATCAAGCCTCTACCTCTGAACTGTTTGGTTTAGTGCAAGAAACACCTCAGCGGGAAACAACGCCTTTTTACCCTCGGTCTCCTTACGCGGTAGCAAAAATGTATGCCTACTGGATTACGGTGAACTACCGTGAGTCTTATGGTATGTATGCCTGTAATGGCATTTTATTTAACCATGAATCCATGCGCCGTGGTGAAACCTTTGTAACCCGTAAAATTACCCGTGGGCTGGCCAATATTGCGCTGGGCTTAGATTCTTCTTTATCTTTGGGTAATATGGATGCCTTGCGGGACTGGGGCCATGCCAAAGATTATGTGCGTATGCAATGGATGATGTTGCAGCAAGATCATCCTGATGATTTTGTAATTGCCACAGGTAAACAAATATCTGTACGTGAGTTTGTGCGTTTATCTGCCCGTGAACTGGGGGTAGAGCTAGACTTTCAAGGTACAGGGACTGACGAGATTGCAGTGGTGTCGGCTATTACGGGTGATTTGGCTCCGGCTCTTTCTGTAGGTGATTTAGTAATACGTGTTGATCCGCGCTATTTCCGCCCAGCAGAGGTAGAGACTTTATTAGGTGACCCGAGCAAGGCTAAAGAACTATTAGGTTGGGTGCCAGAAATTACCGTAGAAGAAATGTGCGCAGAAATGGTGGCGCATGATTTAGACCAAGCCAGGCAGAAATCTTTACTTAAGTCTCATGGGTACCATGTGCCTGTAGCTAGGGAAAACTAAACATGGCTACACGTATTTTTGTTGCGGGGCATCTGGGCATGGTAGGTTCTGCCATAGTGCGCCAGTTGTCTAAGCAGCTAGATGTCACATTATTGTTAGCAGCTAGAGCTGAACTGGATATCACAGATGGTAAAGCGGTGCAAACCTATATGCAACTGCATAAGCCAGATCAGGTGTATCTTGCAGCAGCTAAGGTTGGTGGTATCCATGCCAACAATACCTTCCCTGCGCAGTTTATTGCTGATAATTTGGCCATACAATCTAATGTTATCCAAGCGGCGCACCGCGTAGGGGTTAGTAAACTATTATTTTTAGGCAGTTCTTGTATCTACCCTCAGTTGGCAAAACAACCCATGAGTGAAGATTGCCTGCTCACAGGCACACTAGAACCTACTAACGAGCCTTATGCCATTGCTAAAATTGCGGGTATTAAGATGTGTGAATCTTATAACCGGCAATACGGTGTGGACTATCGGTGTGTTATGCCTACTAACTTGTATGGTGAAAATGATAACTTTCATCCACAAAACTCCCATGTTATTCCTGCTATGATGCGGCGATTTCATGAGGCAAAGCTGGCTGCTTCAAAAAAGGTTGTGGTGTGGGGTACAGGTAAACCCATGCGCGAATTTTTGCATGTAGACGATATGGCCGCAGCATGTATCCATGTGATGAGCTTACCACATGATGAGTTTGTTGCTGCGGTACCCAACCCTATGTGTTCGCACATTAATGTAGGTACAGGGCGTGATGTAACAATTGCAGAGCTGGCCACTACCATGGCTAGGGTGGTGGGTTTTGAAGGTGATATAGAATTTGATACGTCAAAGCCAGATGGCTCGCCACGTAAGCTTATGGATGTGAGTCGTTTGGGCTCATTGGGCTGGGCCTATTCCGTAGAGCTGGAGCAGGGGCTTGGTATGACTTATGAATGGTTTTTGGACAGTTTAGATAGTTTGCGTGGTTGAGGGCTTTGGATATGGAACAGTGTTTTAACCCTGTGGTAATGGCGGGTGGTGTGGGTAGTCGATTGTGGCCTTTGTCTCGTGCTTCGTTTCCTAAGCAGTATCAGCAACTGGTTGATAATGAGCATGGGCATACCATGTTGCAGCAAACGTTTATTAGGTTATCTGGGCTTAAATTTGGTTTAAGTCAGCTTATATGTAATCAAGATCATCGTTTTTTGGCAGCGCAGCAGTGCCATACTGCCAATATTGATGCTGAAATTGTACTAGAACCTATGGGCCGCAATACGGCACCTGCGGTTATTTTGGCGGCTTTGCGGTTGCTTGAGGCTGGGACAGATGAGCCAATGTTAGTACTATCTGCCGACCATGCTATTGCAAATGAACCTAGCTTTCGTGGTGCGTTAGTTACAGCCCACCAATTAGCGCTTTTAGGGCACTTAGTTACCTTAGGTATTGAGCCAAGTTTTGCGTGTACCGGCTATGGTTACATTAGGTGTGGTGCTGATGTTGTCTCTAGTTCTGGTTCTGATGCTAAAGGTATCAACGCTGGTTTTAAAGTTGATGGCTTTGTAGAAAAACCTGATGGAGCTACAGCACAAAGCTATTTAAAGCAGAGTAATTACCTTTGGAATAGCGGCATGTTTATTGTGCGGCCCAGTGTATTAATTGAAGAAGCTGAATTGTATTGTGCGCAATTATTGCATCATTGCAGGCTTACCATTAAGTCTGCCACCAAAGACTTAGATTTTATTCGGTTGTCAGAGCAAGCGTTCTCGCAATGTGAAGCCATTTCCTTAGACTACGCTATTATGGAACACACCCAAAAAGCAGTAGTAGTGCCAGTAAACTGTGGTTGGAATGATGTGGGTGACTTGCAGGCGCTGTGGAAAACCAATAAGCAATAGTGAAGGGAACGTACTCCAAGGAGATGCAGTTGCTCTAAATAGCCATAACTGCTTAGTTAGGGCTGACAGCAGATTGGTTGCGGTACTGGGTGTTGAAGGGCTAGCAGTAATTGAAACAAAAGATGCTGTGTTGGTGGTGCCATTAGATCAAGCGCAACAAGTAAAAGGCTTGGTAGCAAAGTTATACAGGGTAGGGAAGAGCTAACACATCAGCGAGAAGTGTATCGGCCTTGGGGCAGCTATGACAGTGTTGATGCGGGGGCTAACTACCAAGTTAAACGCATTACTGTAAACCCTCGTGCTAGGTTGAGTTTACAGCGCCATAAAAATCGCGCAGAGCATTGGGTAGTGGTAGAAGGCACTGCGAAGGTGCATGTAAATGGTGTTGATCAGCTACTTAATACCAATGATTCTATTTATATCCCTGTGGGTGCAGTGCATTGTTTGGCTAACGAAACAGATGCGCCCTTGCACTTGGTGGAAGTGCAGTCTGGGAGCTATGTTAGGTGAGGATGACATAGAGCGGTTGGAAGATTTATATGGGCGCTGTTAATCCCTACTAGTTATAACCTTGGGGGTTACTTTGCTGCCAATGCCAAGCATCTGTTACCATGTGTTCAAGTGTCAATGGGGCTTGCCAGTTGAGCTCTGCCCTAGCTTTGTTTGCATTAGCCCAAAATGCTGCAAGGTCTCCTTTGCGACGAGGTTCGGTTGCGTAGGGAATAATAACGCCGCAGGCTTTTTCAAACGCACAAATGACTTCTAGCACCGAATACCCTTGGCCTGTGCCTAGGTTCCAAATGTGTTCGCCAGATCCTTGCCGGTGTTCTTGTGGGTTATTGTGTGTGGGTTGAATTTTTTTCAATGCCTTCAAATGACCTTTGGCCAAATCTACCACGTGGATGTAGTCACGTATGCCAGTACCGTCTGGTGTTGGGTAGTCTACTCCAAAAACTGACAACTCTTTACGTTTACCTATTGCCACTTGGGTGATGTAGGGCAAAAGGTTATTAGGTATGCCTTTAGGGTCTTCTCCAATTAAACCGCTTTTGTGCGCCCCTATAGGGTTAAAGTAACGTAGTTGGGCCACAGACCACTGGTTATCTGCAATGCACTGGTCGGCTAGTATTTTTTCTATCATTGCCTTGGAAGTGCCATAAGGGTTGGTGGTGTTCCCCCTAGGCATAGATTCTTCATAAGGTACTGGCGCATCTTCACCGTATACGGTTGCCGATGAGCTAAATACTATCGTTTTTACCTTGGCTGTGTTCATAGCCTGTATGAGGCACAATGATCCATACACGTTGTTATCGTAGTAGGTAATAGGGTGGGTTACACTTTGGCCTACAGCTTTTAGGCCAGCAAAATGAATCACACCTTCAAACAAATGGTCTTTGAATAATTGGTCAAGTTTGTTAGTGTCTCTTATGTCACCTTCTATAAAGGTAAGCTGAGCATTAGGGTGGGCGATTTTTAGAATACGATCAACTACTTTTGCAGAACTGTTGCAAAGGTTGTCTAAAATAACTACTTTGTAGCCACTTTCCAATAGCGCAACCACCGTATGGCTGCCTATGTAGCCAGTGCCGCCTGTCACTAAGATGGTTTGCATATAAGCGCCCGTTTTAATATGTGCTGTACGTTGGTGATTTACGATTTAATCCATCGAATACTTGTCTTTAATATTCTACACTTACCATAGTTTAATAACACTTTAATTACCGTAAATTATGATCAAAAAAACAGCAGGTTCAGCCCTATATGTCCGCCTTATGGGTGGGCTTGGAAACCAACTATTTCAGTATGCAGCTGCTCGATCTAGGGCAGACGAGTTAGGTGTGGAATTAGTGTTAGATAAACGCTATGTGCAGCGTAAAGCCCAGCATACTGGGCTAGCAATAGATCACTTTGCTATACGCGCTGGTGACCTGAATGTGGTTGAAAAGCGAACGTTTTCAGAAATTAAGCTACGTATGGCTAGGTTGTTAAAGCGGTATATTAGGCCTATTTTTGGTACCTATTGGGAAAGTAGTTTTAACTTTGATCAGACGGTTGGCGAGGTTCCTTGTAGTTCTATGTTGTGTGGTTTTTGGCAGAGTGAGCAATATATAACAAACCCTCAAAAACTACGTTTAGACCTAGTATTAAATGCACCCTTTTCTGCTACTTCAGCAGCAGTAGCGGTTGCCATTGAAGGTTGCCACAGTGTGGCTGTGCACGTAAGGCGCGGAGACTACTTAAAAGACCAAAAAACCATGGAACGCTATGGCGTGTGTTCGATTAGCTACTATAAAGAGGCTGTTGCTTACGTTTTGTCACAGGTTAAAAGTGCACATTTCTTTGTGTTTTCAGATGACCCAGCTTGGGTGAAAGAGCATTTGCCATTGGAAGAACGCTGCACTTTTGTGTCCTGCAAAGAGATCGCTCCTCAGGAAGACTTACTTTTAATGAGCCTATGTAAACATCAAATAATTGCTAACAGCACCTTTAGCTGGTGGGGTGCATGGCTTAATAAAAATTGTGATAAAATTGTAATCGCACCGACGCCATGGTTTGATGACCAAACTATTGCTTCGCAAGATATTATCCCTCATACATGGCAGCAAATTAAAAAATAATGAGTATCACTCCTAGCAGTAGCATCAGTTCAAACCCCAGCACCAAACATAACACCTTGAATGAGGAGTTTGAATTTTACGTAATCAATTTGGATCGTTCTCAACAACGATGGCAGCGAATTAACGCCCACTTGCAAGGCTTGAGTTTGGATGCCCAAAGAATTTCTGCAGTTGATGCTGCGCAATACTATAGTGTGTTTTTGTCTAAGCATTACAGTAAATTTTTGAATAAAAAATATTTTTTTATTGATCTAAAACCAGCCGAAATTGGCTGCTTTTTATCTCACAGAAAAGCTTTAACAACCTTCTTAAACAGCAGTGAAAAACACTACGCTGTTATTTTGGAGGATGATGTTGAGTTTGTGGCAGATCCACGCCAATTTTGTGACCAATGGCGCAATGTACTAAATAGTAGTCACCCGGTAATGTTAAAATTGTTTAAGCGCCGTAGCATTTCTGGTGAACTGGTGGATCAGGCTGAACACACTGGTGTCGTTAGGCCTAGGTTAGTGCCCCTTGGCACTCAAGCGCAGGTAATTAATCGCAGTGCTGCAAAAGTCTTACTCACAGCCTTTGAGCAATTTAGCATGCCTGTAGATGTTGCTTATCAGCATTGGTGGCAACATGGTGTTAAAATATTGGTGACAGTACCTAATCAAATTAATGAAATAAGCCAAGTAGTAGGAGGAACCAACATAGGTGGTGGCGCTGACCTATTTTTTGGTTTTAAAGCGCAACGCGAAGTTAGGCGCTCTTGGTTTCGTTTAACGTTAAAATTAGTATCTGCTTGGTTTTATTTTAAAAGAAGCCGCATATGACAGAAAAATTGCCGTTTAAAGTGGGTTTAGTGCCTTATGAATTGCGGCACGAACGCAATTTGGCAGCTTTGGCCTTGTCAGAATTGGAGTGGCCACGTCAAGATCAGCTAAATAGAGGTTGTATTGGTGATCTTGCTCCCGAAGATCATGTGGTCGTTTACCCCTCTTCTACTAGATTGTTAAGGAGCTTAGGACCACTAGTTTGCAAGGTGGATTTAATTCTTGCAGAGCCATTAGCCATACAGGGCCGTTATTATTCAATGTTGTGGGCCCTGAGGCATAAATTCAATAGTATTTATTGCCGTTATGGAGCCTACGCGTCTCGTTATAGCAATGTACATCAATTAGCAGTGGTGGAGTCGTGGGTCGATGGTACTCTGGTTAACTATCAGGCGCCAAAAACTAAATTTTGTTCAATTATTGTATCTGCTAAAAAAGATCAACTGGGTCATGTATTGCGACATGCCGTTGTAGATTGGAGTCGAAAGTATGGTTTGGATATTTCGGTGCTAGGCCGTGGTTACCAACCTTTTCAATTGAAACAAGAAGGGTTATTGCCATACCACTATTCAGTGGTCATAGAAAACGTACAAGAAGCTGACTATTTCACAGAAAAATTACTGGATTGCATACTCTGTGGTACTATGCCCATTTATTGGGGTGCACCGAATATAGGTGACTATTTTGATGTCTTGGGTATACATATTTGTCACAATTATGATGATTTATTAGAGGTAATTGCTGCGATAGCATCTGCGCACCGATCAATACACAGACCAACAAACAGTCCAACAAACAGATCAACACAAAGACTCGGTCCAACATCAGAACAACATTTCGCTATGGATGTAAACCGTGAACGAGCGCTAAGCTTAAGCCGACTAAAACCAAGGATTGTGGATAATATTTATTCACAGGGAAATTAAAATCAACCTTACAGCAACTAACTCAAATAATGCACAACCCTTCTCACTTATTGTTTCGGGGTTTATTTCTATTTTTGCATTTATAGTGCCTGCCACCAGCGTTAATTACCCCTCTGCGCTTTATTACTCTGCGATTGCATTGGTATTTATGGGTGTATTTGCATTACTGATACGCACGCAAGTACACCCACTTTCCAGGTTTGAAAAAATCATGATGATCACCTGGGTGATTTATCCAGCCTTTACTGCTCTGGATTTTTGGTTTCGTACAGGGTGGATTTGGACTGAGTTTCAAGAACCTAGCCGGTTCTTACTTGTGTTACCTATCTTTTTAATGGTGCGGCGTTACGGCGTGTCTGAAGTGGCGATCCGCTGGGGGGTGTTTTTGGGGGCAGTGGTGGCAGGTGGTTATGGTCTATATCAAAAGCAAGTATTAGGTATTTATAGACCTGGTGGTGGTACCTCGGGCCTGATCGCCACCTTCGGTAATATTAGTTTGATTTTGGGTGTAATGTCAGTAGCACTATTCCAACCTTTGTGGCGTAAACAAAAACGGTGGGGTGTGGTGGCTTTGGTGGCGTTGGTGCTTGGTGTTATTGGTTCTTTAGTTTCAGGCACTAAGGGTGGCTGGATATCGATGCCTGTATTGTGCTGGGTTGCAGTAGATTTGTTAGAGCGCCCAACATACTCTAAGCGTTTTGCCATGGTGGGTGGCTTTGTTGTTTTAGCCTCTTTGGTTTGGTTTTTTGTGCCGTTTATACAAGATCGCGCTAATGTTATGGCACCAGCTGTATACGGGTACTTTGTTAATGGCGAAGTGATAGATGGTTCTGCGGGGATACGTTTAGCCTTATGGCATTCTGCTACATTAATATTTTTGGATAACCCTTTGTTTGGTACTGGCCCTGGTACTTTTTATTCAGAAAAGCGGGCCCTTATTAACGTGGGGCTCATACCAAACGTGTCGCCTGGGCTTTTGGGTCCTCATAGTCAGTTATTTAATAGTTTGTTTGAATCTGGCATTTTTGGGCCATTTTTGGTGTATTCAATTTATGGTAGCTTCATTTGGTATTGCCGTTCTCACTTTAACAAAAATAAGGCATTAGCCACTACTGGTATATTAATGGCGGTGGGCTTTATGGATTTTGGCTTAGTAGAAGTGATTTGGGATATCAATAATGCTGGCGTGTTCTTTACCATCATGATGGCATTGATCGCGGGTAAGTTGTCGTATGATTGTGCTGACGCGAAACGGCAGCCTCAATGAATAGTTGAGTGACTACTTTATCTCAGTTGGGTCGTTTATATATCTTTCTGATGATGGACTATGCTTCAGTGTTAAACCATTATTAAAAGCGGCGGGGCATCCCAGCCCCGTACTTTACATCAACATCCATGTTACAAACACTGCTATGACAGACCATCCTAGCCTGTGCTTTATGCCTGCTTCCTTGCAGGTAAAAACAAGTACGGTGTTACTTATGGAAGCTTTAGAAGTGAAGGTGAACACCAAAACGTAGGAGGTTTCGGCTTCCTTGTCATTCCGTTGCAATCCGTTTGCAGTTGTAGCTTACAAGGATAAATCCTGATAAGTTATTGTAAGTGTAGATGAGATTTTAGCGTTTGCAAAAGAACTATCTAAATTGGCATGGATTACTGTATTTTTCTGGTAAAGGTACACCAGAGGGATGAGGCGGCAGAGCCGCCTCATAAGCTTTAGTACTTGTAGCTTTCTGGCTTAAATGGTCCATCAAACGGTACATTGATATAGCCAGCTTGGGTAGTGGTTAGTTTGGTGATTACTCCACCAAAACCTGCCACCATGTCTGCTGCCACTTCTTCATCAAGCTTTTTAGGCAAGATTCTTAGCCATAAGTTGGCTTGTTTGTCGGCTTCGCTTAAGTCTGCAAACTTGGCGTCCCATAGGTGCATCTGTGCTAGCACCTGGTTGGCGAAAGAGCCGTCCATAATGCGTGACGGGTGGCCTGTGGCATTACCTAGGTTAACCAAGCGGCCTTCAGACAATAACAGCACAAAGTCGCTCTTATTATGATCAGCAGAGCGGTATACCTTGTGTACTTGCGGCTTCACTTCTTCAAACTTCCAGTTCTCACGCATATAGGCGGTGTCGA
>CAJXEN010000088.1 GCA_913052465.1 uncultured Oceanospirillaceae bacterium | reverse complement strand
GGCCGTTTGGAGTAGTGAGATGATCGAAAAATTAAGAAATGTGGCGATTGTAGCCCACGTAGACCATGGTAAAACAACCTTGGTAGACAAGTTGCTAGAACAATCCGGCACACTTGATCGTCGTGACCAAGGCGCAGAACGCGTAATGGACTCTAACGACCAAGAGAAAGAGCGTGGCATAACCATTACTGCAAAAAACACTGCAGTAAGCTGGAATGGCTACCATATCAACATAGTAGACACCCCAGGGCACGCCGACTTTGGTGGTGAGGTAGAGCGTGTTCTATCTATGGTAGATTGTGTATTGTTGTTGGTCGACGCAGTAGACGGCCCTATGCCTCAAACACGTTTTGTAACTCAAAAGGCTTTCCAGCAAGGCCTTAGCCCAATCGTGGTCATCAACAAGATCGACCGTCCAGGCGCACGTCCAGATTGGGTTATGGATCAAATGTTCGATTTGTTTGATTCTTTAGGTGCTACCGATGAGCAGCTAGACTTTCCAGTAATGTACGCGTCTGCCATTAATGGAATCGCTGGTACTTCTGTCGACAACATGGCTGACGACATGACGCCATTGTTTGAGTCTTTGGTAGAGAACGTTAAAGCGCCAGATGTAGATCTTGATGGTCCTTTGCAGATGCAAATTTCTGCCTTAGATTACTCAAGCTATGTAGGTGTTATCGGTGTAGGTCGTATTAAGCGTGGCGCTATGAAGTTAGGACAACAGGTTAAGGTTGTTGGTTCTGACGGCAAGCAACGCACAGCTAAACTACAAAATGTAATGAGCTATATGGGTCTTGAGCGCATTGATGTGCCAACAGCTCAAGCTGGCGACATCGTCTGTGTTACTGGCATTGAAGGCCTGAATATTTCTGACACTATTTGTCATCCAGATCATGTTGAAGCATTACCTCCGTTGAGTATTGATGAGCCAACGGTATCGATGACGTTCCAAGTGAATGATTCTCCTTTTGCTGGCCTAGACGGCAAGTATGTTACCAGCCGTAATATCCGTGACCGCTTAGAGCGTGAATTGATTCATAACGTAGCCCTACGCGTTGATCCAGGTGATTCACCAGACCGTTTTGTAGTATCAGGCCGGGGTGAATTGCACTTGTCTGTATTGATCGAAAGTATGCGCCGTGAAGGTTTTGAGATGGGTGTAGGTCGTCCACAGGTTATCGAAAAAGAAGTTGATGGCGTGAAGATGGAGCCATACGAAGCAGTATTGATCGATTGTGAAGACCAGCACCAAGGTTCTTTAATGGAAGAAATGGGTCGCCGTAAAGCGGAAATGACTAACATGGAACCAGATGGTAAAGGCCGCACACGTTTAGAATTCATCATTCCTTCAAGGGGTTTGATTGGTTTCCGAGGTCAGTTCCTAACCTTAACTTCTGGCAGTGGTGTAATGACTTCTTTGTTCGATCACTATGGTGAAGTGAAGAAGGGTGCCTTAGCTGAGCGTCAAAATGGTGTATTGATTTCTATGGTTAAGGGTAAGATCCTAGCGTTTGCTTTATTTAACCTACAAACTCGTGGCCGTTTGATGGTTGAGCCAAACATTGATGTTTATGAAGGTATGCTTATCGGTGTCCACAGCCGTGGTAACGACTTAGCAGTTAACCCTACCAAGGGTAAGCAGCTGACCAACATCCGTGCTGCCGGTACTGATGAAAACATCGTGCTTAGCCCACCGATTCGGTTCTCGTTAGAGCAAGCGCTTGAATTCATCGAAGATGATGAGTTGGTAGAGGTAACACCTAACTTCATTCGTCTACGTAAGCGCCTACTTACAGAAACTGCGCGCAAACGTGCGCCTAAGTAAGTACAGATAAGGTCACAAAAAAGCCGGCAAAAATGCCGGCTTTTTTGTGAGTAAAATAACGGTGGCAAAAATAAATTGTTGAACTAGAGCACTTGAGCTATAAGCTTGCAAGAGAGTCTGTTAGATTACTTTTGAGCGAGGGTATTATTATGAACAAAATTATATTACTGCCACTTTTGGCAGGCTTGGCTGCAGCTTGCACTAGTGTGCCTCCTAGTGCTGTAGAAAATGCTCAATTGCCTAGTTTTACGGCAGCCTACGATGCTTTTAGTTGTGATCAGCTGTACTCTGAGGCCCGGCGTGTTGCTAGCCAGATGCATGACATTGCTGGGGTGCGAGATGAAGATGCTCAGCTGGAAAAGCTAGAGTTTATTGGTGGGGTGTTGTATTGGCCGGTGTTGTTGTTGGTTGATGGCCGTAGCGACTCTAAAGCGGCGCAGGATGAATATGACCAACTAACAGCCCGTATGTTAAGTTTGTCTGACTGGGTTCTCAAAAGGCAGTGTGGCGGATAGCTAAGCATTATCTGCAAGTACTGCAGTGCATATATTAAAACTACAGGCATAAAAAAAGCAGCTCGTATGAGCTGCTTTCTGAGGCTAGTTTATTTTTATTATTAAGCCAAAGGGTGTCTTTTTTTCTTATTGCGCTTATTATTTTTATTTGCGCTGGAGGCATATTACCAACATCCTTCCCAGTGTCTAATACTAAAAAGTTATATATTGCTTTAAAATTGGAATAACGCCAAAAATATCCCCATGACCCACTAGCCGCAATCTTGTTTATAACCAGAAGCAGGGCTAGTATAGCGGCTGTCTAATTACCTTACACTTAGTGACTATTTATGGCCATCATACAAGTTTCATACCCTCATCAATGCTCTATGGCAGAAGCCCGTGAAGCGATACAGACTTTTTCCGTTAAGCTAGAAGCAAAGCTAGGTGTAAAGAGCCACTGGCAAGGTGACGTATTAATGCTCGAGCGTCAAGGTGTAAAAGGTTCTATGGTGTTGGCGGAAGGGCTGGTAGAAGTGGAGCTGACCTTGGGTATAATGTTAACTCCTATGAAGGGCCAGATTGAAGCAGAGATCAACAAGCAGCTTGCGCGCTGCTTGGGATAGCTCAGTTGCTTCGGTTGCTGTGAGCGCGCGTGTATAAGCTTAGAAAGCTACAATATATAGCGGCTTAGATCTTGGTTTTTCACAAGATCCTGTAGGTTGTTATCAACGTAAGCTTGGTTAATAACTACTTTAGCACCAGCGGCTTGGTTAGCTGTGAACGATAGATCTTCTAGAAGCCGCTCCATGAGCGTATGTAAGCGTCGCGCACCGATGTTCTCAGTGCTTTCGTTCACCTCATAGGCAAGCTCTGCTATGCGCTTAACGCCATCTTCACTAAACTCTAGATCAATCCCCTCTACCTTCAACATAGCCTGATACTGCTGTGTAAGAGAATAGTCAGGTTCTGTAAGAATGCGTGCAAAGTCTTCTGGACGCAGGGCGTTTAGCTCTACCCTAATAGGGAGCCTGCCTTGTAGCTCTGGAATAAGGTCTGAAGGCTTAGCAACGTGAAATGCACCAGAGGTAATAAATAGGATGTGGTCTGTTTTTACCATGCCATACTTAGTGGTTACGGTGCAGCCTTCAATTAAAGGCAGTAAATCACGCTGCACGCCTTCACGGGATACATCGCCACTACCACCTTCTTGCCTTTTGGCAATTTTGTCAATTTCATCTAAAAAGACAATACCATTTTGTTCTACTGCATCTAATGCTTGTTGCTTAAGGTCTTCTTCCTTTACTAGGCCCGCTGCCTCTTCGTCTTGAAGTTGTTTGAGCGCATCAGCAATAGTCATCTTTTTGGTTTGTTTTTTGTCCTTGCCCATATTGGCAAACAAACCTTGCAGTTGATTGGTCATGTCTTCCATGCCAGGAGGCGCCATAATCTCTACACCCATAGGTGCGTTAGATACTTCTATATCAATTTCTTTGTCATCTAGTAGTCCTTCTCGCAACTTCTTACGGAACACCTGACGAGTGCCAGACTCTTTGGTGTCTGGGGAATCCTCTGCGCTCCGGGCAGGTGGCAATAATACATCTAAAATGCGCTCTTCTGCACGATCTGCGGCTTGGTTAGCGACTTTAGTCATGGCATCTTCACGCAACATCTTCATGGCTGTTTCCATAAGATCACGAATAATAGATTCCACATCCCTACCAACATAGCCCACTTCAGTAAACTTGGTTGCTTCAATTTTTATAAAAGGTGCACTGGACAACTTAGCCAAACGTCGGGCAATCTCTGTTTTTCCAACACCGGTAGGGCCGATCATCATAATGTTCTTGGGTGCAATTTCTGCCCTCATATTAGGTTCAAGTTGCATGCGACGCCAGCGATTACGCAGTGCAATAGCCACTGCTCGTTTGGCCGCATCTTGGCCGATAATATGGTTGTCGAGTTGGCTGACGATTTCAGCAGGAGTTAGGTGAGACATGGTTCAGCCCTATTTCTTGGTGTGAGCGATTAGGTCGATGGTTTCGATGGTGGTTTGGTGGTTGGTGAATACACAAATATTGGCAGCAATATCAAGGCTCTTAGTTACGATATCGTGGGCAGAAAGTTCGGTGTTTTCTAGTAATGCTAACGCTGCGGCCTGGGCGAAGTTACCACCAGAACCAATAGCAATGAGGCCGTGTTCTGGCTCTATTACATCACCAGTGCCACTGATGATGAGAGAAGCTTCTTCATTAGCCACCACCAACAAGGCTTCCAATTTGCGTAAACCACGATCACTACGCCATTCTTTGGCTAGTTCTACTGCTGCTCTTACCAGCTGGCCATGGTACTTTTCTAGCTGGCTTTCAAAGCGCTCAAATAGGGTTAAGGCGTCGGCGGTGCCACCGGCAAAACCTGCAATCACTTTGTCATGGTATAGGCGGCGCACCTTGCGAGCATTACCTTTCATTACAGTGTTACCCAAGGAAACTTGGCCGTCGCCGCCTAATACAACTTGGTTACCGCGGCGTACAGATACAATGGTGGTCATGTTTCATTCCTAATTAGTTACAAAGTTTAGGTGATTTACCTAAATGCTGCCTATATGGTACTTGCGTGTCTTACTTCTAGAATGGGGTTCAGGCGCTAGATTTCAAGCTTAAGCAGCATTAACAGTTGATTAGTTAGTGCTTTTATTAATTCGAATCGACACAATGCCCTGTTGGGCGAGAATATCTTCGGCTTTATTGAGGGTTGAGCGATTACTAAATGGCCCGACGCGAACACGATACCAAACAGAGCCGCCACTTGAAACGGTCTTTTCAGCGACCACATTGTTCATGTTAAGTAGGATCAGCTTAGCTCTAAGGCGGTTAGCGTCGGCCAATTTACGAAAAGAACCAGCTTGTAAAAGGGTAGTGGTTTTTTTGCTAGGGTCTTTAGGCGTAGAGATATAAGCCTCCACCTCTACTGGGGTCACCTCACTATCGGGTAACAAGGTGTAAAAGTCAAAGTTGTCTTTTTGTTTGCTAACCTCTTTTTGATCAACCGCCTTGCTTATGGTTTTTGGTGCCACCGTTATTGCTTCAGCTGGGGCAGTTTTTTCAGCAACAAGGTTGGTTGCAGCAGTATCATCAGGCTGATGCGAAAGCATCACCAGGGCCACTAAAAAAGCTATGGTCACTACTAAAGTAAATAGCATCACCCAGCCCGAAACAGCAGGCTTAGGCGTTTCCTTGTTGGGTTTTTTGTTAGCGTAATCATGGGGCGCCATGTTTACATCTGCTCTGGTGCGTCAACACCTAACAAGCTTAAACCATTGGCCATAACTTGTCGTGCTGCCATACAAAGGCACATTCGAGCGTTACGTAACTGTTCATCATCAATAACCATGCGGTGAGCGTTGTAGTAACTGTGAAAACTGCTTGCCAAGTCTTTAAGGTAGTGTGCTACTTGATGGGGTTCATGGTTCTTAGCAGCATGAGCGATAACTTCTGGATACAGTTCTATCTGCTGCATCAGTGCAATTTCTGTTAATTCACTAAGTTTTTCTAACTGCTCAAGGCCCATGGCTGAGTCCCACGCCATATTATTTTCTGCCAGTTTTCTGACCAGGGTGCAAATACGTGCGTGAGCATACTGAATGTAATACACCGGGTTGTCTTTGCTTTGCGATTTTGCAAGTTCTAAGTCAAAATCCATATGTTGTTCAGCTTTACGGGTGACATAGAAGAAACGTGAGGCGTCTTTGCCTACTTCTTCACGAAGTTCGCGTAAGGTTACAAAAGATCCGCTGCGGGTAGACATTTGCACCCGTTCTTCGCCGCGGTACAAAATGGCAAACTGAACCAGCTTTACTACTAAGCGGGCAGGATCGATACCTAGGGCTTGTAATGCAGCCTTTACTCGAGTGATGTAGCCGTGGTGATCTGCCCCCCACACGTTAATAACTGTATCCATGCCACGCTCAAACTTGTTCAAGTGGTAGGCAATGTCGGATGCAAAGTAGGTGGTTTGGCCATTATCACGTTTTACTACGCGGTCTTTGTCATCACCAAATGCTGTTGAACGAAACCACAAAGCTCCGCCATCTTCATAGACATGGTCTTGGGCTTGTAGTTTACTAATAGCACGGCTGATTTGATCTCCTTGGTCTAAACTGCGTTCTGAGAACCATTGCTGGTAGTCCACCCCAAAGCCGTGTAAATCTTGTTTAATATCATCACAAATAGAATCTAGGCCGGCATCAAATACGAGACCATAGTCAGCTTCGCCCAATAAGGTTTGAGCCCGTTCAATTAGATCGTCAACATGCTTCTCTTTGTCGCCATCAGGCCCATCAGCATGAAGGCCTGTCATTACTGTGGCACCCTCGTGCTTTAGGCGATCACCAGCTTGTTGTTGGAGTTGTTTGGCAATGTCATTAACATAGTCTCCCTGATAACCGTTGCTTGGGAAAACCAGGTCTTCTCCAGCTTGTTGTAGGTACCGTAGCCAAACACTAGCGGCCAAAATATTCATTTGGCGACCCGCATCATTAACGTAATACTCTCTTTCTACTTCAAAGCCTGCGGCTTCCAATAAGTTAGCAACGCTGGCACCATAGGCAGCACCGCGACCGTGGCCCACGTGCAAAGGGCCGGTAGGATTAGCAGAAACAAACTCCACTTGAACTTTATGACCAGCGCCACTGTTATTGCGACCAAATTGCTCAGCTTGCACAAGCACTTTACCAATAATGGCCTGCGTTGCATCTTGGCTGATAAAAAAATTAATAAAGCCTGGGCCCGCGATTTCTGTTTTAGTTACTGAAACGGATGTTGGTAAATGACTGCAGATTAGTTCGGCGATTTCACGCGGCTTACGTCTCGCAACCTTAGCCAAAGTGAGGGCAACGTTACAGGCAAGATCACCGTGCTGCTTGTCACGGGTATTATCTATTTGTATGGTGGCGACGAGATTGGCATCTAACTCACCTGCAGTTTTAAGAACATCGATGGCTTGTTGGATAAGGTCTGCAATGTGTTGCTTCATGGCGGTGTTTTGGCTTCTAAAAAGGTTTAAATGCGGTCGTAAAATTACGACCATAACAATTATTTGTAGGTTAATTTAATTATCCCAGTTCTTGCGGGTCTATGTCTAGGCTCCAGCGCATTTTACGGGCTGCGGGATGTTGATCTAATAACTGGCACAATTTTTTTAATAATTGCTGAAGTTGATTACGGTTAGGGTGCTGAAGTTGCAGTTGAGCACGATAATAATGAGCTCTACGGGCCATAAAAGCTGGCATAGGGCCAAACATAAGCAAGGCTTTGGTGAGTGGCTGTAACTCTGGATTTTGCACTTGTTGCCCTAACCAATGTAATAGAGCGAAAGCCTGCGTCGCATCTTTAGCTTGGGCATGAAACAGCGCCATGTGGCCTACTGGTGGCAAGCCGCTTTGCTGGCGGCTGGCTAGTTCTTGCTCAGCGAAGGCATTGTAGCCTTGGCTCACTAAAATGTTAATAGTGGGGTGATCTGCTTGGTAAGTTTGGATAACCGCTGTACCTGGTATTTTGGCACGCCCAGCACGGCCAGCGGTTTGTACCAGTAATTGGGCTAGTTTTTCTGGCCCCCGAAAGTCACTACTAAAAAGGCTAGCATCAGCATCCAAAATAGCGGCTAAAGTCACATTAGGAAAATGATGCCCTTTAGCCAACATTTGGGTGCCTACTAGTATGCAAGGGTCACCGCCATGCACTTGTTCTAGCATACCTTTCAGGCTACCTTTTTTACGGGTAGTGTCACGATCTATGCGATGAACTGGTGTGTTAGGAAAGAGTGATGTGAGCTGTTCTTCAGTTCGTTCGGTGCCTTGACCTAGCGGCTTTAACTGATTACTTTGGCAGTGTGGGCAGTATAGGTGCACAACTTGCTGGTGTTCACAATGGTGGCAATGCAACCTTGGAGGGCTGCGGTGTAGGGTCATGTTGGCATCACAGGCTGGGCACTGTGCGGCTGTGCCACAAGACTGGCATTGCAGGCTAGGGGCAAAACCTCTCCTATTAAGCATGAGTAGCACTTGATGACCCAGTTCTAATTGGATTTGAACCATTGCTTGTAACTGTTCGGATATGCCTGCCTGTTGAGGTTGATTACGTAAATCAACCACCTCATAGCTTTGGCTGCTCGCTTGGCCAGCTCTTTGGGTTAATAGCCACTGGCTAAAACGTCCCCGTTGTACATTTGCTAAACTTTCTAGAGACGGTGTGGCGGAACCCAATAAAATTGGAATATTGGCATCAGCTGCACGTTTTATCGCCAAGTCCCTGCCATGGTAACGAAAGCCTTCTTGTTGTTTGTAGGCTTGGTCGTGTTCTTCATCAATAATAATGAGGCCTAACTCTGGGATAGGAGTAAATAATGCTGAGCGGGTACCAATAATAATGTCTGCTTGACCCAGCCCAGCTTGTTGCCAGGCATTAAGGCGTTGGTGTTCTGTAAGGTCTGAGTGAAGCGCTAGTACGCGGTTATTAAAGCGTTGTTCAAGACGCTGGAGAAGCTGTGGTGTAAGGCCTATTTCTGGTACCAATAACAGGGTTCGTTTACCTACCTCTAATTGATGGGCAATGGCGTGGAAATATACCTCAGTCTTACCACTACCGGTAACTCCATTCAATAGGTTACAACTAAATGCACCTTGCGCAGTAACGAGGTGTTCAACAATTTTTGATTGTTCCAGATTGAGCTCAAGGCCTTTTTGTGCCAGTTGTAAGGTGACCATTTGAGGTTTGGGATAGCTGGTGGTGAGCCACTCTTTGTCTAAAAAAGGTTTCAACTGACTTGGTTTGATGCCGATGGCTTGCAACTGACTGAGATTGAACTCAGGGGCTAGCTGTTGTAATTTTTGCCAAATGGCTTGCTGTTTTTTGGCCTTGCCAAAATTGGCTTCAACATCAGCTATGTGCCAGTTGAGTTGGATTAAATGATTAGGTAGCGGTTGGCGTAACTTAGCGGGTAGTAGGTGCATTAGCGCGTCACCTAAGGGATGTTGATAATAATCTGCTGCCCACAGGCCTAACTGCCAAAGCTCGCTGGGCAATAGTGGCGTTTCGTCTAATAGTTCGGTAATGGGTTTAAGTTTGCTTAGCTCTATCTGAGTGGTTTCACTTAGGCCAACGATCAGCCCTACTCTTTCGCTACGGCCAAATGGAACACGAACTCGTAAACCAATTTTTGGTAGGTTCTGACCTTGAGCGTTGTCTGGCGCTAAATAAGTGAACTCTTGGCGCAGACCAGTGGCAATGACGATTTGTAAATACATGGACACTGACTAAATAGAGTATTGGTACGGGTTAATTGATAAGTCATCCTACACCAAAGCGCAGACTTTTGTGATGCTTTACAAAGATAAATAGCTCTATATGCACTTTGTAAAGTTTGTGCAGGTAAAAATGCTTGCTTATCTGTAGTTGTCTGGTAGAATTTCGCCTCTATTTTTATGGCTTGCTGATTG
>CAJXEN010000087.1 GCA_913052465.1 uncultured Oceanospirillaceae bacterium | reverse complement strand
AGCCTAACAAGGATAAAATAAATAACCATAAAAAACAAAGCGATAGAAAGAAATGCAACCCAGAAAACCTCTTTACACGTGTTTGCTTAGTCCCACTAACCTCATCATAATGGTGGCACATCGTTTTTTTGCTTGGATCAACCATCATGCTATCCCAATTTGCCACCTTATACCCAACCCACCTGCAACGCTTAATTGCAACTACAGAAAAGGCCATGAGTGCGGAAAAAAACGACAGCATTTTGATTCACAGCGGCGCACCCAAACTGGCTTATTTAGATGATTACCACGGGCCTTATAAGACCAGTCTACATTTTGTTTGGTGGCTACCACTGACCCAAAGCCCACACTGTTATTTACTGATTCAAACGGGCCAAAAACCAGTGCTTTTTTATCATTTGGCTGATGATTTTTGGCATGTACCACCACAACCACCGCAAGGTTTTTGGTGTGATTATTTTGATATTCATTTGTGTTCTGATTTGGCTCACGTAAAACGAGAACTAGTTCAATATAATGCCTCAAGTACCCATAGAGCCTAGATAGGCGAAGACAAAAAACTGGCCGAAGATCTTAATATAAGCAACATAAACCCGCCAGGGTTAATGCATCGCTTACACTATGCCAGAGCCGTTAAAAGCGAGTATGAAATTGCTTGTTTGGCACAAGCTAACGTGATTGCTTTGCAAGGCCATGAAGCAGCGAAAAAAGCCTTCATGAATGGCAAAAGTGAGTTTGAAACTCAGCTATACTACCTTGCTGCAGTACAACAAGACCAAACCCAAATGCCCTACCGTAATATTATTGGTTTTGGTGGCCATAGCGCGGTATTACATTACCAGCACTATGACTACAATGCCCAAAATATGACCCAACCACAAAGTTTTTTGATTGATGCAGGCGCACAGTGCCATGGTTATGCCGCCGACATTACCCGTTGCCACAGCCGTGGTAGCGAGCTTTATCAACATCTAATTAACGCGATGACTAAAGCACAGTTGAGTATGTGTGCCATGGTTAAGCCGGGTGTGAATTTTGCCGACTTACACCACCAGATGCATCACTTAGTATTAGATTTACTGCAGCAATTTAACCTAGTGCAAGGTTCTAGAGACGAGCTAGAAGCGAGCCGTATCAGTAGCGCTTTTTTTCCCCACGGTTTAGGCCACTTATTAGGTTTACAGGTGCACGATATTGGCGGTTGGCAGCACGATGAACTAGGCAATACACAAAAACC
This sequence comes from uncultured Oceanospirillaceae bacterium, assembly GCA_913052465.1. Classification (GTDB taxonomy): domain Bacteria; phylum Pseudomonadota; class Gammaproteobacteria; order Pseudomonadales; family Balneatricaceae; genus Njordibacter. The sequence goes on along the minus strand of CAJXEN010000087.1, from coordinate 8,652 downwards.
ACCAGCACATTATCCATTTTTACGCTGTACTAAAGCTCTAGAAAAAAACATGGTGGTGACTATAGAACCAGGCTTATATGTGATTGATAGTTTATTACAAAGATGGCGTGATAATGGCTTTGCTCATTTACTCAACAATACCACCATAGATCAATTAAGGCCTTTAGGTGGCGTGCGTATAGAGGATAATATTGTAGTGGCTGATCAGCCTATTAATTTAACTCAGTAATCAAACCCTTCCAACCAGTCTATTGATTCTTTAGAGAGTGGATTATTTGATAGCTCAGCAACTTCTCTAATTTTTTGTGCCTGGCTGTATTTTTGCTCTAACATAGAGACAAAAAATTGATCCTCATAGCCACAGTTACAGTTTGGCTTTAATGAATCAGCTAAACTTAATAAATAATGAGCTCTTGCAAAATAGCCTTTGTTGTCCCTACTATAAAAGCTCTCACCTTAGTATGCGTAACTTACCGCTAACTCACTGATTAAATCATAGTTCATTCCTCCCAGCCCTAAAGCTAACTCGCCAACTTCAATGGCATCTTTATGTTTTCCATCTAGAGCCAAAATACGAACATACCCTGCGTATGTATCAATGTTGGTATTATTCAGCAACCAAGATAGATTGAACAGGCGCATTGCTTCTACCCTATTGTCGTTTAGGTAGGCATCCCATGCTTCTACATTAAGGTCCTTTGCAGCAGCTTGACGAGAGTCATATACAGAATCAATGTAGTCAAAATAATCGGATATTTGCTTACGGTCCTGAGAAGACCACGCAATTGTCCCATACATTGGTAACTTATTATCAACAGTGGCATATTCTGCATTCGTAGTGTTTGAAAAAACAAAAAATAACGCTACAACACAAAATCCAAGCTTTACGTGCAATGGATGTTTTACAACGCCTTTAATCTTCACTTTCTAACACCTCACAACTAACATCATATTCTGCCATTGATTGTTCGCACGCATCCAAAGCCTGCATACTGGAAAGCTGTTCTCCAGAAACCCAATTAACTGAGCCCGAGGGGTTTGCGACTACAATCGTTTTAGGACCGTGCTCCTCTTTGTATTGATAGTAGGACCGAATATCCCGATGGCGAATAAGTTGCAAAGGTGCCTGCCCAATTTGTACAGGTGTAAGCTGTGTTTTAGTGTGGTTCGTTTGTATATCAACGACTCTACATACGCCATATCCTTCGCTGAAGTATTTACAGAGGTTCTGAGCACCGACTACGGCCCAGTATTTTGACTTCATATCAGAAGCAAAGCCTACTGCATAAATGCTGCCATCTTCTAGTACAGAGACGGAAAAAGCCTTATGCCCGTCATCACGTAGATATTTTTTCCATTCCGATTTCGCCCAACCAGACTTATCAATAAGAGCAAACGCTGTGTCTGTAGAGTGCAGTAGAGCATTGGCTGGAGTAATTGGTCGCTGAACAGTAGAGCAGCCCACACTAGCTGTAATGAGCAATCCCACCAACAAAAGTTTTATACATAACATGAAATTATCCTTGAAAAATTACAACTCCCTTCTTTTCATCATGGCGACTAGAACTGTAAGGATCTTAAAAAGAATAGTACACTTTTCAAAATACGCAAATAAATCTAAATCTTTTCAATACATTGCAGGGTTCCTAAAAAACTCGCAGCCTGGTGTAAGGCTGTGGCCAGTTGCTTTGATTGATATCGATTGTCTGGCAGCTGCCCCCACACTGGATTAGGCCACGCAAGATCGTGCGTAAAGCGCCCAATGACATGTATATGCAATTGACACACCACATTACCTAAAGCACCAACATTAAGCTTATCTGGTGTGTAGAGGCTGGTTACCATAGCCGCCACTTGGTTAATTTCTTGTAATATTTGTTCCTGCTGAGACATAGGTAAACTAGTGAGCTCTATTGCATCCTCTAGTTTAGGCACCAAAATAAACCAGGGTACACTGGCGTTATTCATCAACAATAAACGACATAACCCCAAGTCGGTAACTAGCTCACAATCTGCTGCTAGACGAGCATCCAGTTGAAATTCACCAACGGTGTTGTTTTTTACTTCATACATACCTGTCTGTCTCTTGTTGTGGTTTTATTCAACCTAAACTGCTTAGGTTGGCCTAGGTTGGGTTAGGCCAGTTGTGGATATACCTAGCGCCTTAGGCTGGCCAATTAGATTGGGTGGTTAGATTAGCACCTATTCGCATCTATTAACCCGCATTAGCATCAAAAATAGCGCTTTCAAGCTAGGTTTAATGGCAGGCTTAAATGTATAATACGCCCTCAGTTTAATGCAGGTGTATTACATGACAAAAAAGCTTTTTATTAAAACCCATGGTTGCCAGATGAATGAATATGATTCTTCACGCATGGCCGACCTACTGGGCGATAGTCATGGCATGGAGATCACCCATACCGAAGCAGATGCAGATATATTGTTACTTAACACCTGCTCTATTCGGGAAAAAGCTCAAGACAAGGTTTATCACCAGTTAGGCCGCTGGCGCAAACTTAAAGAAGCCAACCCAAACATTAAAATTGGTGTGGGTGGCTGTGTAGCCAGCCAAGAAGGTGAAGCTATTTCTAAGCGAGCACCTTTTGTAGACATGATATTTGGCCCACAAACATTACACCGTTTGCCAGACATGATTGATGCAACTGACGCTGGCGCCAAAGGCGTAGTAGACATCAGCTTCCCCGAAATAGAAAAGTTCGACAACTTGCCAGCACCAAAGGTTGAAGGCGCTTCGGCCTTTGTTTCCATTATGGAAGGCTGTTCCAAATACTGCTCATTTTGTGTCGTGCCGTATACTCGTGGTGAAGAAGTCAGCCGCCCACTAGCCTCTGTATTATTAGAAATAGAGCAACTAGCAGAACAAGGTGTACGTGAAGTGAACTTGTTAGGCCAGAACGTTAATGCCTATCAGGGCGAAACTGACGATGGTGACACAGTAGATTTAGCTGAAATCATTGCTTTAGTGGCTAACATTGATGGCATTGACCGTATTCGTTTTACCACTAGCCACCCAGTTGAGTTTTCTGATAGCCTCATCGATGCTTTTGGTCAAATACCAGAGCTGGTTAGCCATTTGCACTTGCCTGTGCAGTCGGGTTCCGACAAAATATTAATGGCTATGAAACGTGGCCACACTGCACTAGAATATAAATCGAAGATGCGCCGTATCCGCAAGCAACGGCCAGATATTAGCTTTTCATCGGACTTCATCATCGGTTTTCCTGGCGAATCTGACGCCGACTTTCAAGCCACAATGGATTTAATTGCCACCATCGGTTTCGATTTGTCATTTAGCTTTATCTACAGCAAACGTCCAGGTACTCCTGCTACAGATTTACCAGACAGCACCGATGAGGCCACCAAAAAACAGCGTCTAACACTGTTACAGCGCCGTATTGACAGCCAATCTTTTGATATCAGTCAAGCTATGGTGGGCAGCCTACAACGTGTTTTAGTGAATGGCTATTCCAAAAAAGATCCTGGTAAACTTACCGGCCGTTCAGAAAACAACCGCTCGGTTAACTTTGCTAGCAACAACGCAGACTTAATTGGTAAATTTGCCCAAATTCATATTTTGGAAGCCTTCCCTCACTCGTTACGAGGCAATCTTGTCGCGTCAGAATTAGATGGGCTTGTTCCTGTTGGCCCAATTGTTCGACAATAACTTGCTATGAATAACTCTGCCTATAGTTCAAAAAATGCCGATGCAAAACCTGGTGGTGCCATTTTTAGCTTGCTACCTGATAACCCTCAACACCTTGCCAACTTGCAAGGCCAGTTGGACAGTAACCTGCGCTTAATTGAACAGCGCCTACAATTAAGCATCAGTAATCGCGGCAATCGTTTTCATTTAGAAGGCACAACTGCGGCCTGTATTGCTGGCGAAGACGTATTGCAGCAACTGTACCGTGAAGCTCAGCAAACAAACGAATTAACCCCAGAAATGGTGCATCTCGCCTTAGTGGAAACTCAACAAACTATGACACAAACTAGCGTTCCCTCAAGCTCAAGTGCCAATTCAGGTGCCATTTCAGGTGCTAATACAGGTGCCAACATAAGCACAACTAAGACAGCCCCAAAAGCTAACCAACCACAGGATACTGGGCTTAGCATTCGTACCAAACGCACTACTATTAAACCTCGTGGTGAAACCCAACAAAGTTATGTTCGTTCCATTCGTAAGCATGACATTAATTTTGGTATTGGGCCTGCAGGTACTGGTAAAACTTTTCTTGCCGTAGCTTGTGCTGTAGAGGCGCTTGAACGTGAAGATGTACGCCGTATATTGCTAGTCCGTCCAGCCGTAGAAGCCGGTGAAAAACTTGGCTTTTTACCTGGTGATTTAGCGCAAAAAATAGATCCCTACTTACGCCCACTCTACGACGCTTTGTATGAAATGATAGGCTATGAAACGGTAGTTCGGATGATAGAAAAAAACGTCATTGAAATAGCACCTTTAGCTTATATGCGCGGCAGAACACTAAGTGACAGTTTTGTGATTCTAGATGAAAGCCAAAACACCACCCGCGAACAAATGAAGATGTTCCTCACCAGAATAGGTTTTGGTTCTACTGCGGTTATTACTGGTGACGTTACCCAAATTGATTTACCGAAAGGCACAGCTTCTGGCCTTAAACATGCCATTGAAGTATTAGATGGGGTAAAAGATATAGGCTTTACCCACTTTTTGTCTAGCGACATCGTGCGGCACCAGTTAGTGCAACGCATTGTAGATGCGTATGACGCCTTTGAAAAAAAACACTCATGATCGTAGATTTACAAATTGCCAGCCAGAGCAAACAGTTGCCCTCACTAGCCCAACTAGAACAATGGGCACAGTTGGCAATACAAACATCTGATGCTGATACCGAAATTACCATTCGTATGGTCGATGATGAAGAAAGCCATCAACTAAATTTACAGTATCGAGGCAAAGACAAACCTACCAATGTGCTGTCTTTTCCTTTTGAACAGCCACACTTTGATGACCCTGAGCTAGCCGCAGAAATGGCTGCTGAGTTAGGAGATGTCCGGTATCTGGGAGACCTTGTTGTCAATGCTCACTTAGTAGCCCAAGAAGCCGCCCAGCAACATAAAACTGTGATCGACCACTGGGCTCACCTAATTATTCACGGCACCTTGCATTTACAAGGTTTCGACCACACTGAAGATAACGAAGCGCAAGTAATGGAAGCCCTTGAGGGGCGGATATTAGCTAAGCTTGATATCGCCAACCCTTATGTTGCTAAAGAAAGCGACTAAGGGTATAAATTGGTTTCATTAACTTTTAGGAAAACACACCCCTCATGAACGACGACGCGTCGACCAACAGTCAGGACAAACGTTCCTGGCTGGACAGACTCTCATTTTTTCTCAGTGACAGACCTAGCACCAAAGAAGAACTGCTAGAACGAATCCGCCAAGCTGAAGAAGACCAAATTCTTGACCGCGAAGTTCTTGACACCATCGAAGGCGCTTTACAAATGTCGCACATGCAAGTGCGTGACATTATGGTTCCTCGCCCTCAAATGGCAGTAGTAAAAGCCGACCAAAGCACCCAGGAATTCATGCAGACCATCACCGAAACTTCTCACTCACGCTTCCCTGTTATTGGTGAATCGCCTGATGAAGTGTTAGGCATTTTGTTAGCAAAAGATTTACTGCCACTTGCTTTTGCTAAACAAATGGACAACTTTGACCTCAACGCTATGTTGCGTAAATCTATTTTTGTGCCAGAGAGCAAACGCCTTTCTATTTTGCTCAACGAATTTCGCACTAACCGTTATCACATGGCCATAGTGCTTGACGAATATGGTGGCGTTGCTGGCCTTGTGACTATTGAAGACGTACTAGAACAAATTGTTGGCGAAATTGAAGATGAAACTGATGCTGAAGAGGACGATGGTAACATTAGACCTTTCGCAGATAATGGCTTCCTAGTCAAAGCACTCACCACAATTGAGGATTTTAACGCGCACTTCGGCACTTATTACGACGAAACAGAATTTGACACCATTGGTGGCATCATCACTCAACAATTTGGTCATTTGCCAGCTAAAGATGAAAATATCGTAGTAGGCGATCTGAACTTCCTTATTTTGGCTGCAGACAACCGCCGTATTCGCCTTATGCAAGTAAACCCTATTAGCACCGACGCTAATGAGCCATCACCTCAAAACTAACTTAGCCACTAGTATCATTGCCGGTGCACTGGCGCCCCTTGCCCTTGCACCAAGTAATATTTGGCCACTGGCGCTGCTAAGCGTGGTGCTTTTTTGGTATAGCCTAAATCAAAGTAAACACACCAAAAATGCCATTATTAATGGCCTTGCCTATGGTTTAGGGTACTTTGGTGTCGGTGTAAGCTGGGTGTTTGTAAGTATGGTTGAGCATAGCGATACTCACTGGTTGCTAGCCTGCGTTTTAACATTTTTATTTTGTGGAGGGCTGGCGCTGTTATATGGGCTTTTTGCAGGCCTATTCTATCACTTCAAAAAATATCACCATTATCCTACTTTATTATTTATAGGCCTTTGGATTTGCCTAGATTTATTACGTGGCTGGTTTCTCACTGGCTTTCCATGGCTATACTTAGGGTATGGTGGCTTAGGCACCTTTATTGATGGTTACGCGCCCATCTTGGGTGTGCACGGTGTTACTTTAGCATTACTGGCAAGTGCATTATTAGCCTTTGGCATGCAGGTTAAGCTGTATTTACGCGTAGCCTTGTTGGGGCTTTTATGGCTATTAGGTTATGGACTAAGCACTGTATCTTGGACTCAAGCAAGTCAAAAAGATCCTATTACAGTCACCTTGCTACAAGCTAATATTAGTTTAGAAACCAAGTGGTTACCACCAACCTTAGCGCCCACATTACAGTATTACTTTAAACAGTCTTACCTGCATTTAGACAGTGACTTAATTGTATGGCCAGAAACAGCCATTGCTACCTATTGGGACCATATTGCACCAGCATTCCAACCCCTTAGAGAGCTAGCTAAAGAAGAAAACACCCAAATAATCAGTGGCACCGTAATACGCGAAAGCGCTGATACCAGCGCAAGCTACTACAACGGGCTCATCGCTTTTGGTGCAGAAGATGGCCAGTATTATAAGCAACGTTTGGTGCCGTTTGGAGAGTACGTACCGCTGGAATCATGGCTAAGAGGCGCTATTAACTTTTTTAACTTACCGATGTCTGCCTTCAAATTACCACTAGATGAGCAAGGCCTGCTGACACAGAATATAGCCATCGCTGGCAACATTTGTTATGAAATTACTTACCCACAGCTTGTTGCGCAGCAAGCCGCCCAAGCTCAAATCATCCTTACCGTCAGTAACGACACTTGGTTCGATCGCTCATTAGCACCATGGCAACACTTACAAATGGCACAAATGAGGGCCTTAGAAAACGGCAAACCTGTTGTCAGGGCTACTAACAGCGGAGTGACTGCATTAATTAGTGCAACAGGAGACGTCACTCACATGGCACCTTTGTACCAACAGGCACAACTAACTGGCGAAGTGACTTTGATGGAGGGTCAAACCCCCTACAATAGCGGCCTCAATTGGCCCATATTTTTGTTGAGTGTAGGTTTAATCCTGTGTGGCTTCAGGAGAAATTCTGTAGGCTTTTTGCCAATCGGGTTCAAAACCTAATATCACGTTAGGCTGTGGCTGCCTGTGGTTGAAGTGGAAGTTATGCACTTGGGTAAATTGTGCTCGAAGATCATCTGGCGCTAGCTTAACCACCTTAGCAGGCACCAAGAAACCTTCACCGCGGGCACGAAAGGCCATGCGGCACTCGCCTTCGTGCAATAACCTTTGTGCAGAGGGTGCTTCTGCTGGGCAAAGCGCAGTCATCGTGGATTGAAAGGTGTCTGCTTTCTTATAATATTCAGAAGACACTTGTTTCACTACCCATTCGAAACGCTCTATGGGATCCACTGACTTGATGGCGTTGTGTTTATATTGAGCGGTCAGATGATCTAACTGGTGCTTGAGAATTAAGATGGTCAACTCAACACCAGTGTCACCTTTTTCACCATAACACACCAAAGGTTTCGCTTCATCTAAGGGATACCCAGCCGCTTGGCGCGCAGCAAATAGGCGGCTTTTACACTGCCAGTGCATAAATTCTTGTTCTAATGTTTTGTCGCTTGCAATCACTGGGTCATCCTCTGCCATGCAATACTATAAATCGATAATAGATCATTATGCAGTATGCGTGAGCGCAAAAAAAGTCAGCAACCGCCTAAATATAGAACTAGTGCGACAGCAATTAGTAATAGACTAAAAAACAACCTTAGTTTGTTTACCAAATTTGATTGTGATTTAGCCCTATTGCAGTAACGGTAAAAGCGTCTCTTGAGTATTTACAACAGTACACCGTCTCATTAATAGGGCATAACCGATGGATGACCAAATATTTACCATTACGCATCTATTTAAGGCATGGTTAAATGTCTAGACGTGCGCCACTAAAGGCATCAAATAATACCGCTTTACTGGTATCAACTTGTAAATTGATGCATCCTTTAGCTTGTGCTTCAACCCCAGCTTCTGGGCTTAACCTAGCTTGGATTTCAGTACCATTCCACTGCCCAAAAGCAATGGTATCTGGCCCCATAG
>CAJXEN010000086.1 GCA_913052465.1 uncultured Oceanospirillaceae bacterium | reverse complement strand
AGGTGTTGCTAGAGTGCATCATTCACCACGCCATACCTATAACTCATAACCCATAATCAATGACCCAAAAAAAACAAAGATCAATAATATGCGGAGCCAGTATTTCTTGGCACACGCATATCTTGCACAAGTTTTTGGATGTGTTTAGGCGGCTCTGGTGTTAAGTGAGCCACCAAATAAGCCACTATAAAGTTCAACACCATACCTAAAGCGCCAAACCCCTCAGGTGAAATACCTAGCAACCAATCCTGTGGATCGCCTCCTAAAAACTTAAAGTAAACGATATAACCTATGGTGGAAATTAAACCTACCAACATACCACTTATAGCGCCGTATTTATTCATACGCTGGTAAAAAATGCCCATAATAATAGCAGGAAAGAAAGAAGCACACGCTAGTCCAAACGCTAAAGCCACTACCGCAGCCACATAATCAGGAGGATGCATACCCAAATACCCTGCAATCAGCACAGCGACCATGGCGGCTAAGCGCGCAGCCAAAAGCTCTTGCCCATCAGTAATTTGTGGACGAATAGTTTTTTTCAGTAAATCATGGGATACGGATGTCGCAATGACTAGCAATAATCCAGCTGCCGTAGACAATGCAGCGGCCATAGCTCCAGCAGCGATTAAAGCAATTACCCAATTTGGTAGCTCGGCTATTTCTGGGTTAGCTAACACCATAATATCTGGATCGACATAGATTTCATTAGCAAAAGGTTGTCTTTTAGGGTCAAACTCTCCACTACTTGGGTTAACCACGTGTCGCTGGTTAAAATAAAAATTGCGCGCCACATTATCTTCTGCAGCACCCCAATAAATAGGTTTATGTTGCTGCCCAGTAAAAGCATCTCCAGCGGCATACTGCGTACGGCCATCAGAATTATGATCATACCAAGCAATCAAACCAGCATTTTCCCACTTTTTAAACCACTGTGGCATTTCTTCATATGGGGTGCCTTTGTTGTCAGCACCATTAACAGTTTCAATGAGGTTAATTCGGCCAAAAGCTGCCACTGCAGGTATTGAAGAATATAAAATAGCAATAAATACTAACGCCCAAGCTGCAGATATACGCGCATCACGCACCCTAGGAACGGTGAAAAACCGCACTATGACATGAGGCAATCCAGCTGTACCAAACATCAACGCAGCGGTAATGAAAAACATATCTACTTTACTTTTACTGCCTTCAGTAAAGCTTGCAAATCCAAGTTCTGTTACCAAACTATCTAAGTGATCCAATACTGGCAGGCCATTATCTAACGTTGCTCCTAAGCCAGTTTGGGGTAACAGGTGCCCAGTCATTGAAAAGGTTAAGAATAGAGCTGGCACTGTAAAAGCAAAGATCATCACACAATACTGGGCAACTTGGGTATAGGTGATCCCTTTCATACCCCCTAGCACTGCATATACAAAAACAACAGCCATGCCAATCATGATGCCAGTATCAATTTCTACCTGCAAAAAACGCGAAAAAACGATGCCAGTACCACGCATTTGCCCCGAAATATAAGTGAATGAAATAAACATAACGCAGACTACAGCAACTACCCGTGCAACATTAGAATAATAGCGATCACCAACGAAATCAGGCACTGTGAATTTACCAAACTTTCGCAAGTATGGAGCTAGCAACAGCGCCAAAAGCACATAGCCACCAGTCCAACCCATGATGTAACCACTGGCATCATATCCAGCAAAAGAAACAATCCCTGCCAAAGAAATAAAGGATGCAGCTGACATCCAATCAGCAGCCGTAGCCATGCCGTTAGCTAGCGGTGTGACACCACCACCTGCCACATAAAACTCACGAGTACTGGAAGCCCTGCTCCAAAAAGCGATGGCTATGTAGATGAAAAAAGACCCCACTACAAACACGTAAGTGAGCTGTTCTAGGCTCATGTTAAATTCCTATTATTAATATAAAAATGATTGACGACAAGCATTTGTAAGCTTATTCGTTTACATCAAATTCACTGTCAAGGCGGTTCATACGCACTGCATAAGCAATAGTCAGCACTACAAAAACCAAAATACTGCCTTGATTAGCAAACCAGTACCCCAGCTTAAATCCGAACAAATTGAAATGATTCAGCTCATCGACAAAAATGATGCCGCAACCAAAGGAAACCACGAACCAAATAGTTAGGTAGGAGAATATAATTTGTAAATTACGGCGCCAATATCGCTCGGCCGCATTATCATCTTGTTTCATAATATGCCTTTTTTATTATTTTTTTTTACAGTTCCAATCATAACCATTTGAGGGTTTTAGGGCAACGACATTGTTGACTAAACGCATTAGCTATAATTAAACACTAACTCGTAAAAAAAATATTTAGACTTTAGTATAAAGCCTTGGTTGAAAAATACATAGGCAATTGATTTTAATATACTTTACCAAAAGCGGGTTTTAAGGCATAAAACTAGCTAGCGTGTTATAAATACCTAATACATCCTGTCCATTTTTCACACCGTAGGCTTATATGCTCAATATTTGGGTCATTCTGTTCATCTCACTAGCCTACGTTGGTTTGCTATTCGGTATTGCTTATTACGGCGACAACCGCCGCCAAAAAAACTCTAAACTACTTAGCCAACCTGTCATATACAGCTTGTCTTTGGCCGTATATTGTACTTCTTGGACCTTTTATGGTTCTGTCTCAAGAGCTACCCAAGGCTGGGACTTTTTATCAATTTATCTTGGTCCCATATTACTTTTCGTCTTCGGCTGGGGTTTAGTTTATAAAATAATACTAATCGCTAAACAAGAAAACCTCACTACTATTGCAGACTTCATCGCTTCTAGATATGGCAAAAGCCGCAGTTTAGCCATCCTCATTACGGTGATGGCCACCTTTGGCATTTTGCCCTATATTGCCTTACAGCTAAAAGCAGTGGCACAAAGTTTTACTATTATGGCGTCTGGGGTCGGCAACTCCGATTTTGGTTCTAGTAATACCGCATTGGTGGTTGCTATATTAATGGCGGCGTTTGCGATTTTATTCGGTACACGTCAAATAGACACCAGCGAACACCATCGTGGCATGATGTTAGCTATTGCCTTTGAATCTATTGTTAAACTTGTGGCTTTTGTGGCTGTTGGTATTTTTGTGACCTTTACATTATTTAATGGCATTGGCGACCTAAGCAATTATATAAACCAAAGCGGGCTTCAGCAAAAACTAGACGACTTTAACCCATTGAGAGTTAGTTTTCTCACTGAAACGTTGCTAGCGTTTCTAGCCATGCTTTGTTTACCAAGACAATTTCAGGTGGGTATTGTAGAAAACATAAATCCTAATGACTTGCATACTGCACGTTGGTTATTTCCTCTTTATTTGGTCATTTTTTGTATTTTTATGCTGCCTATTGCTGCAGCTGGCGACTTCCTTTTTAATGGCCAAGGCATCGCCACCGATACTTATGTGTTAATGGTCCCCCTTAGCCAGGGGGCACACAGTTTAGCGACCTTAGCTTACATCGGTGGTCTTTCTGCAGCCACTGGCATGGTTATTGTTGCCACAGTATCGATCAGCACAATGATCTGCAATGACATCATTATGCCAGTCATTTTCCACTTATCACCACTGCAAGCATCTGAAGACAAAAATATTGGCCGTTTACTACTGAGGGTTCGCCGCGTCGTTATTGTGGCTATGTTACTCGCAGCGTACGGTTATTTCTTGTTAATTGGTGATGGCAAAAGCTTAGTTTCTTTAGGTTTAACAGCCTTTGTTGCAGTGGCTCAATTCGCCCCAGCCTTAATAGGTGCCGTATTTTGGCGCCGGGGTAATCGCTATGGGGCCCTAGCTGGGCTTGGCATTGGCTTTACTATTTGGATTTATACGCTGATGGTTCCCAATTTAAGTGGCCTAGGGTTTGATACCTTTAGTTTAGTAGAACAAGGTTTATTTGGTTTAAGTTGGCTTAGACCCACCGCCATGTTTGGTCTTAACGGATTCAACCCAATTACTCACGCCACTTTGTTATCTCTAAGCTTAAATATTGTCGCCTTTGTATGGGTATCACGGCTAACACAAGCCAGATTACAAGACCGAATCCAGGCTGATCACTTTGTCGATTTAAGGTTAAGTCACGCCATCGTTACCTCTGAGGGAGATTTCAAGAACGCTCGCTTTAGTGACCTTCAAACCCTTTGCGAACGGTTCATAGGATCAAATCGTACCCGTGAAGCCTTTCAACAATTTGCTCGTCTACAAAACCGAGACCTAAACCTGAACGACCCCATAGATCAAGCTCTCGCTACTTATGCTGAACGCCTGTTAGCAGGAGTTATCGGTGCGTCTTCGGCACGAATTATTGTTGCTTCCAGCCTACAGGGTACTGAAATGCACCTAGGTGACGTGGTATCAATTGTGGACGAGGCTTCTGCACTGTACAAATTCAATCGTTCCATGCTGCAATCCACCATCGAACACATTGATCAAGGCATCAGCGTGGTAGATAAAGATATGCGTTTAGTCGTGTGGAACCAGCGTTATCAAGCCATGTTTCAATTTCCAGAAGGGCTGATTACCAGTGGCAGGCCGATTGTCGATGTTATTCGTCACAATGCGCTTAATGGAGATTACGGCACAGGAGAGCTTGAAGAGCAAATTGAACAACGTCTAAATACCCTGCAACATGGCATTACACATACCCAGTTACGCTATCGAGCCGATGGAGCTGTGTTTGAAGTGCGAGGTAATGCGATGCCGGGTGGTGGGTACGTCAACACGTATATGGACATCACCAACCATAAGCGCATTGAAGCCGTGTTAAAAGAAACCAACGAAACACTAGAGCAGCGAGTGGACGATCGAACTAAAGCCTTAGTAGTGGCCAACGATCAATTAAGCCGAGCCAAAACTGGGGCAGACCAAGCAAACCAAAGTAAAACACGTTTTTTAGCAGCTGCTAGCCATGACTTAATGCAGCCACTTAACGCTGCGCGATTATTTTCGTCATCTTTGTCGCAACAACACCCTACTGGCGAACTAGCTAACACCTTGCACCACTTAGATGATTCTTTAGGTGCTGCTGAAGAACTTATTACTACATTGATTGAAATCTCTAAACTAGATGCGGGCACTCTGTCACCCAAATTGAGCCATTTTCCAATCGACAAAATGTTACAAAAACTAGCCGCTGAGCTCACCCTATTATGCCAGTTTAAAGGCCTTCAGTTCAGCTATGTTGCTTGTCACGTCACAGTTTACAGTGATGAGCAGCATCTGCGTCGCATCGTGCAAAACTTTTTAACTAATGCCATGCGTTATACCCCTAAAGGTAAAGTTCTACTGGGCTGTAGACTAAGAAAAAAGACCATCGAAATCCAGGTCTGGGATACTGGTATAGGCATTGCTGAACAAAGGCTTAGTGAAGTATTTGAAGAATTCAAACGCCTAGACCACCCTGCTACCTTAAATGTCAGAGGGCTTGGTTTGGGACTAGCCATAGCCGACCGCACTGCCAAACTACTGGATCATCCTTTGACCGTTAAATCATGGCAAGGAAAAGGTAGTTTATTTGGTATTACTGTGCCTATTGGTGACGTCCAAAAGGTCATCACTAAAGCAGCAAGCAATAGCTACTACAATACTGGAGGCAGCAGCCTAACAAACATGACAGTATTGTGCATCGACAACGAAGCATCCATCCTACTTGGAATGGAACAGCTATTAAGCGGTTGGGGGTGTACCGTCATAACGGCCCTTAATATGTCTCAAGCCTTACAGCACTTAGTGGATGCAGACTTGCAGCCTCATGTCATTTTAGCTGATTACCACTTAGACCAAGGCCAAACAGGCATAGCAGCTATCGCAAGGATAAGACAAGTTTATCGACGCCAAATCCCAGCCATTTGCATTTCAGCTGACCGCACCGAAGAAGTGGCTAAATTGGTAGCCGATGAAGATGCACTTTTTCTAAACAAGCCCTTAAAACCCGCAGCACTTAGGGCTACCCTAAGCCGCCTAAGGTAAGTTTAATTAACGGCCTCATCTTGAGGGTGATCAATACGTAACCGGCCCGCCATAATCACCGCCTGAGTGCGGCTATACACCCCCAGCTTACGCAGTATTGCGGTTACATGGGCCTTAATAGTAGCTTCTGAAACACTCAGTTCATAGGCTATTTGTTTATTAAGCAAACCTTCAGTAAGCATTACCATCACCTTAAACTGCTGCGGTGTTAGGCTGGACAATTGGTCAGCCAATTTACTATCCTGCGCATCCATTTGTTGATCAGCTGCAGGTAAGTCTGGCGGCACCCATTGGCCACCATTAAGTACCACCTGAATAGCATCAGTAATATCTGCCATAGAGGACGACTTAGGAATAAAGCCAGCAGCACCAAAATGCATTGCACGATGAATAACACTAGGCTGCTCATTACCAGAAACCACCACCACCGGCACACTTGGAAAATGTGTTCGTAAATAAATTAGCCCAGAAAAACCATTAGCGCCGGGCATATGCAGATCTAACAACACCAAGTCTATGTCACTACTCATTTGGTGTTCTAAGTGCTGTAGGTGTTCTGCTTCTAACACTTTAGCACCGCACACTTGAGCACTAATTGCTTGAGTTAACGCGGCCCTGAACAGCGGGTGGTCATCTGCAACAATAATGGCGTAGCTATTAGACATAAACGCTCCTCCTAAAACACATAAAACACTAATAAGTTATTTATTACAACGATTCTCAATAAGCTCGGTCACCACGGATGGGTCTGATAAGGTCGACGTATCCCCCAACTCACCATAATCGTTGGCAGCAATCTTACGTAAGATACGACGCATAATTTTTCCAGAGCGCGTTTTAGGCAAATTAGGAGCATATTGAATTAAATCTGGCGAAGCAATCGGTCCAATTTCAGCTCTAACCCATTGGCGCAATTGTTGTAATAGCTCGACACTATTATCAACACCATCTTGGAGTGTGACATAACAATAGATGCCCTGACCTTTAATCTCATGTGGATAGCCTACCACTGCAGCCTCACACACCGATTTGTGAGCCACTAAAGCGCTTTCTATTTCTGCAGTACCCATACGGTGACCAGACACATTAAGTACGTCGTCCACACGCCCTGTGATCCAATAATAGCCATCTTCATCACGTCTTGCGCCATCACCTGTAAAGTAATAATTATTAAAGGTAGAGAAATAGGTTTCTTCAAAGCGCTGATGATTGCCCCAGATGGACCGTGCTTGGCCAGGCCAGCTGTCTTTGATTACCAGGTTACCTTCGGCAACACCTTCTAGTTCACGGCCTTCGTTGTCGACCAACGCTGGCTGTACGCCAAAGAATGGCAAGGTTGCAGAACCAGGCTTAGTATCTACCGCCCCAGGTAAGGGGGTAATCATGTGCCCACCAGTTTCAGTTTGCCACCAGGTGTCTACTACTGGCACATCACCCGAGCTAAAAATTTTCCGATACCAAAGCCACGCTTGTGGATTAATAGGTTCGCCTACGCTGCCTAATATACGAATACTAGACACATCTGAACCCACCAAAACGTCATCGCCATGTTGCATCAACGCACGTATAGCGGTGGGTGCAGTATAAAACTGATTAACCTTATGTTTTTCGATCACTTGGCCAAAACGTGCGTTAGTTGGGTAGTTCGGTACACCTTCAAACATCAGCGTGGTGGCGCGATTTGCCAGCGGCCCATAAACGATGTAACTATGGCCAGTGATCCAACCGACGTCGGCGGTACACCAATAAATATTACCTGGCTGGTAATCAAATACCATTTCATGAGTCATGGCACTCCACACTAAATAACCAGCACTAGTGTGCTCTAAACCTTTAGGTTGGCCCGTGGAACCAGAGGTGTAAAGAATAAATAGTGGGTCTTCTGCCGCCATCACTTCGGGTTCGTGATGGATGGCAGCAGTAGCAACAATATCATCATACCAAACGTCTCGGCCTTGCACCCAATTGATCTCAGAACCCGTGCGTTTCACTACAATTACCGTATCAACACAATCTACATTAGCTAACCCTGCATCTACGTTAGCCTTTAAAGCTATTTTTTTGCCCCCCCGTAAACCTTCGTCTGCAGTGATCACAATATTACTATTGGAACCTTGTACGCGGCCAGCAATAGCATCAGGAGAAAACCCACCAAAGATGACCGAATGTACGGCACCAATTCGAGCACAAGCCAGCATAGCCACTGCTGCTTCAGGAATCATAGGCATATATAAGGTAATAACATCGCCTTTCTTTGCACCTTGCGCCAACAACGCGTTACTAAACTGGCACACTTCGCGATGCAACTCTTGGTAGCTAATATGGCGAGAAGCACTCGGATCATCACCTTCCCAAATAATAGCAATTTCTTCACCATACTTTGCTAAATGACGATCTAAACAGTTGGCTGCGACGTTCAATTGGCCGTCTGCATACCACTCTATAGAGACATTATTAGGTGTAAAGCGGGTATTTTTTATTTTTGTAGGCGCCTTAATCCAGTCTAGTCGTTTACCCTGCTGACCCCAGAATTCTTCTGGGTCTGAAACTGACTGTTGATACATTGCTTGTCGTTGGTGTTGATCCAAACCAGACGTTTGCGCAATTAATGTATCTGCCGGAAATGTCTTCACGTCGCTCATTTATTGGTTCCTAATATTGTAAGGCACAGGACTAATCTTTTATTATGCGCTATTTATATCAAGTTAAGCAGCAGATTAAAATACTACTTTGGCTTAATATAGTTGTTCATTTAATAATCTTACCTTGCCTTGTGTTACGGCATACGCCATCATTTGTTATTGTTTACTTTTGTTGCGCTGTCCATTACCTATGATCGATCTAAGCTTAGCGTTATTTATAGCCGTTGAAACCTGCCCAGAACCACCTTATTACCCAGTTGTAGCAGCTTGGACCTTGCCCGATGGCAGCATTAAATCTAGCCTCATCTTAGCAGATGACAACTGGCCACCACACCTGTGCTTCAGCGACCATATTAGTGATGAAACAATCACTTCGTTAGGTCACTCAGTAAAAGACGTTCTGTTAGAAATGAATGACGACCTAGATGCCAGCCATGTAGTGGGCCATAGTGATTTTTCACCAGCCCAAGGGCTTGAGCACTTAGTCGATGCGTTGGATATTGAACTATCGTTTGAAATATCAACCACTCAGCAAGATATTAGTGAGCTTTTGGGCCATGACTGGCGTGATGAATTACAAGATTTAGCCCATGAAACAGGCTTAGACTTATTACAAGCAGAAGACCAAGTAAGGCTAATGCAACTTTGCTGGGCACGACGCAGTGATATACTCTAAGGCCCTTTTAATCGCTTTAATCATACTGTCCATGAGCGCCTGCAGTAGCTTAAACCTAAACATAGGGGCCAACACTGGAAAACCGCGCACACCTGAAAATGTGTGTGGCATTTATGCCCAATATAAAAGTTGGCAAAAAAGCGCCATTGCTTCTGAGCGAAAATGGAACATAGATCAGTCTATTAGTATGGCGTTCATCAACCATGAGTCTGGTTTTAATGCCACTGCAAGACCTCCTCGTAAAAGGATATTAGGCATTATACCCGGTCGTCATCTTTCCAGCGCTTATGGTTACCCTCAAGCAATTAACGGCACCTGGACTTTATACCAACAACTCACCGGTTACAGTCGCGCCAAACGCACTAACTTTAACGACGCCATCGACTTTGTAGGTTGGTACAACAGCCGCTCCGTGCGCCTTAATAAAATACACCCGAGCGACGCCTACAATTTGTATCTGGCTTACCATGAAGGTAACGGCGGTTTTGCCAAAAAGTCATACTTGGCTAAACCTTGGTTGTTAAACGTAGCACAAAATGTTGCAAATACAGCTCAGCGTTATCGCAGCCAGCTAGATTTTTGCTTTCCTAAAAGTTAATAGCAGAATTAATAATGATAGTACCTTGGCAAGATATAAACTCAGACACCTTAAACCACCTATTAGAAGAATTCGCTAGTCGCGATGGCACAGACTATGGCAGTTATGAAACGAGCTTAGCAGACAAGGTGGATCAACTCAAAGTACAACTAAACCAAAAGCGTATTCTGGTGGTTTACAGTGAGCTCCATGAGTCGATAAATATCGTGCCAGCTGAGCAGTTTAAAGAATAACATTCTACTGACCGATCTTGGCCCTTTGTTAGTCCTTTTGGCGATTGATGAGCTGTTGGTTATATATTAGTTATATATTGGTTA
>CAJXEN010000085.1 GCA_913052465.1 uncultured Oceanospirillaceae bacterium | reverse complement strand
GCGCGCTGTAGATGTGCTTTAGGGCACACTACATAATAGGAATAGTCTGTAGTTAAAGTCTCTTCAAACACCGTAACCAAAAGCCCAGATGCCAAATGGTCTTCTACAAACAAAGAGGAGCCTAGTGTCACCCCTTGGCCATCTATAGCTGCTTGAATTAATACGTTGGTGTCATCAATGGTAATGCCGCGTTGGTTGTTGATACCCTTCACCCCTGCTTGCCTTAACCATCCGTTCCAGTAGTAAGGGCTGGTATCATGCAATAAGGTTGCATTAAGTAATTCTTCTGGTTTAACTAGGGGGCCGTTGTTGGCCAGCCACGCTGGGCTTGCTACGGGGAAAAAGTCTAATGTGAGGAGAGCTGTACTTTCCACTCCCTGCCAATCTCCTCGGCCATAAGTGACAGCTAGATCAATGTCTTCACGTTCAAAATCGACCGCATTGTGAGCATGGAATAAACACAAGTCAATTTCTGGGTGCAGCCGCCGAAACTCCTCTAACCGTGGTGATAACCACTTAGCCGCAAAGGAAGATGCTAAGCGTACATTAAGCAAAGAGCCCACCTTTTCTTGTTTGAGACTGACAATGGCATTGGCCATATCATCAAACGCGTCTGCTAGCACAGGCATCAAGGCCGCCCCTTGAGCAGTAAGCGTTAAGTTACGTGGTAACCGTTTAAACAAACTATGGCATAGGTAGTCTTCCAAGCCTCTCACCTGGTGACTAATAGCAGCTTGGGTTACAAATAGCTCATCTGCAGCGCGAGTAAAACTTAGGTGCCTCGCCGCGGCTTCGAAGGCTCGTAGACTATGTAAAGGCGGGAGTTTTCTTGCCATATATCAACCACATTCATGTAGATCAGTATAGATTAGTTATTCTAATCCATATCCATAAAAATAATCAATTGAATAGGATCCAATTTAGGATAAAGATTAGCCTCTTTTTCCCCAATAAAAACTACATTGGAAAATTACTATGTCACGCAGATCAGGTGGCCGCCAGGCCCGTTTAGCAGAGCGTTTAGCCCCTTTAACTGAAGAAGCTAAACCCGTTCATCCAGGAGAAACAGGGGGCACGTTTATGCCCCTGTCGAAAACCGATATGGCTGCCATTGCAGAGAATGCCTATCGTATACTTGCAGAAATAGGCTTCGGTAGTTCTACACCTCACTGTACAAAGTTGATGGTAGAGGTAGGTGCTATTATGGGTGATGATGGCCGTTTGCGTATTCCACGTAGCTTGGTCGATCACACCTTAAGTATCTGTGAGCATAACCTCACACTCCATGGCATTGATCCAAAACACGATTTAGAATTAAGTGGGCAACGTGTTCACTTTTCTACCGGGGGTGCAGCAGTGCATATAGCTGACCCAGTGAACAACACCTATAAAAACTCCACTAGTAAAGATTTATACGACATGGCACGTATTGCCAACACCTGTGAACATATCCACATGTTCCAACGTATGTGTGTATTACGCGATATCGACGACACTAAAACCATGGATTTAAATACCCTATATAACTCGGTCATGGGTAGCAGCAAACACATTGGTACCAGTTTTGCAGAAGCCGATCATGTTGAGGCTGGGTTAAAAATGCTACATCACTTTGCAGGTAGCGAAGAGGCTTGGCGCGCGCCCCCCTTTGTGAGCATGTCCAACTGCTTTGTAGTGCCACCAATGACCTTTGCCGCAGAATCTTTAGAATGTTTACGGGTAGGTGTTAAAGGTGGTATGCCTATTTTGTTACTTTCTGCCGGACAAGCCGGGGCCACAGCCCCCGCTTTGTTGGCCGGGGCTGTGTCTCAAGCATGGGCTGAATGCTTAGCTGGTTTAGTTTATGTAAATGCTATTAAACCAGGTGCGCCTGCTATTATTGTCACCTGGCCTTTTGTGTCTGACTTACGTACCGGTGCTATGAGCGGAGGCTCGCCAGAACAAGGTATTTTATCAGCAGCCTGTGCGCAAATGGGTAACTACTTTAATTTACCAACAGGCACTGCTTGTGGCATGACCGACGCTAAGTTTCCAGACTACCAAGCGGGTTCGGAGCGCGCTTATACTGCCGTTGCGGCTGCTATGGCTGGTGCTGATATAGTGTACGAATCTGCTGGCATGTACGCTAGTCTTATGGGCGCATGCCCAGAAAGCATACTTATGGACAACGACCTGTTAGGTTCATGTATGCGCATGACCAAAGGCCTTACTGTGGATGAGTCTAGCCTCAGTTTTGATGTGATTAATGAAGTGTGTATGGGCGGTAAAGGCCACTACTTGGGCTCAGAGCAAACTTTATCGGTCATGCAAAGCGAATACATTTACCCAGACTTGGGTGACAGGAGTAGCCCTAACATTTGGGCAGAGCAAGGCAAACCTGTATTGCTTGATAAGGCAGTAAAAAAGAAGAACGAACTGTTAAGCAGTTACTACCCTAAACATATTAGTGATGAAGCCGATTTAGCGATACGCGCAGAATTTAACATCCACCTTACCCGCGAACAAATTGGCCGTTAAGAGAAATACATTATGTCCCTAAAATCACATGCCCGCGTAGTTATTATTGGTGGCGGATCCCTTGGCGTTAACCTCATGTACCATCTTACAGAAGAAGGCTGGACTGATGTGGTCATGATTGAAAAAGGCGAACTCACTAGTGGGTCCACATGGCACGCAGCTGGCCTTTGCCCTAATTTTAATGGCAACCATACCTTGTCACAGATTCACGATTACACCATAGAGTTGTATGACAAAATCCTTCCTGCCAAAACAGGCCTACCTTCCTCATTCCACAAGTGTGGCAGCTTGCGTGTTGGCTATACAGAAGTAGAGGAGCAATGGTTTCGCAATGTTATGAGCCGTGCTCACAACATTGGTTGTGAAATGCGCTGGGTGTCCATAGAAGAAGCCAGAAGCATCAACCCAGTCATGAACTTTGATGGTGCAAGGTGTATTTTATACACACCCAATGATGGCCATGTAGACCCTACATCAGTAGTGATGCCTTTGTCTCAATTAGCCCGTGCAAATGGCGCAACCATAAGCCGCTTTAACCGCGTTACAGACATCAACATCTTGCCTCAAGGCGGCTACGAAGTCATTACCGAAAA
Organism: uncultured Oceanospirillaceae bacterium; assembly: GCA_913052465.1. GTDB lineage: Bacteria > Pseudomonadota > Gammaproteobacteria > Pseudomonadales > Balneatricaceae > Njordibacter. The sequence continues at coordinate 7,300 of CAJXEN010000085.1, read as the reverse complement.
AGGCAACATTATTGCTGAACACGTGGTTAACGCCGGTGGTTGTTTCGCCCCAGAAGTGGGCCGTATGGTCGGTGTACATGTGCCTATTATTAATTTAGAACACCAATACCTAGTGACCGAAGACCATCCAGAACTAGCTGCTTTAGTAAAAGAATTACCGGTGACCCGCGACTCCACTGCTGCCGCTTACATACGTCAAGAAGGTAATGGTCTTTTGGTGGGCCCATACGAAACCCGTGGCTCTAAGCCTTGGGCCATTAATGGTATGGATTGGAACTTTGATCGTGAACTATTTGCCGGCGATTTAGTACGCCTAATGCCCTGGCTAGAACGCTGTATGGAGCTTGTACCTTTGTTCCAAGAAGTCGGTGTAAAAACCATTATTAATGGCCCTATTACCCATACACCAGATGACAACTTTTTAGTGGGCCCTGTAGCTGGCTTAACCAACTTCTGGAACATGACCGGCGCGTCCATAGGCATAGCTCAAGGTGGCATTGGTAAATACATGGCTCAGTGGATGGTACACGGCCAAACAGAACTCAACATGGCCTCGTTAGATAGCCGGCGTTTTGGCAACTGGGCAGATAAAAACTATTGTATTACCCGCGCCATTGAATCGTATGAACGCATGTATTCCAGCGGTTCACCCACAGAAAACCGGCCCCATGGACGCCCTATTCGTACCAGCCCATTGCACACAATCATGGCGCAAAAAGATGCTGTGCACTTTGTTACCGCAGGTTTTGAAAAGCCCGCATGGTTTAAAACCAATTCAGTACGCAGCGAAAGTGAAATTTGGACTCACAACGAAGCACATGTAGTTGTAGCCGAAGAATGTGCTGCGGTACAAAACGCCTGTGGCATTACTGACGTCAGTGGCACTGCCAAATTCCGTGTTACCGGGCCAGACGCCTACACCTTCTTAGATCACCTGTCTTGCAACAAGCTACCTGCTAAAGATGGCCGTATTAGCTTAACTCTTTTCCATGCCGAAAAAGGCGGTATTATGGCCGAGCAGACCGTAAGCCGCATTAGCCAAGATCACTTTGTATTGATGGGTGCTATTGGCTCACAAATTAAAGACATGCAATGGATGCAGCAGCGTGTTGGTAATTATGATGTCACCCTAGAAGATTTTACCGAAGATCGGGGCGGTTTATTACTTACTGGCCCTAAAGCCCGTGAAATTCTTCAGCATATTTGTGAAGACGACCTGTCTACCAGCGCCTTCCCTTGGCTAGCGTGCCAAACTATTCAGCTGGATTCTGCCCCCGTTTTTGCCATGCGTGTGTCTTACGCCGGAGAATTAGGTTGGGAATTACACATGCCTGTTTGGCAGCTTATTTCCATCTATGAATCGTTAATGGAATTTGGTAAGCCTTTAGGTTTACGAGACTTTGGTACTCGTGCTTTCAATAGCATGCGTATGGAAAAAATGTACCGTGCTTATGGTGCTGAATTTACTGAAGAAATTTCGGCTTTAGAAGCCGGCATGGACCGTTTCTTAGATTTAAGCCGCGAGTTTATTGGAAGCACCAACATGCTTGAACGCCAAGCTAATGGCCTTGCTATACAGCTCGCTTATCTGGTATTTGATGATGATGTGCCCGCAGAATGTTTTGGTAACGAAGCGGTGTTTGCTAATGGCGATCTTACCGGCATTATCACTGGCGGTGCCTATGGCTATCGGGTCGGAAAAAGCTTAGCATTCGCCTACCTAAAACCCGAACATTGTAGTGCGGGTCAGGCACTTACTGTAGAGACCTCTATTGGCACGCGACATTGCCATGTAGAGCTCGACGCCGCGTATAACCCCAACAACAGTTTATTGCGCAGCTAAGTAATTAGCCAACAAAGGGTATAAAGAGTTCAAATAATAAAACACCGTGGACCATAGTCGGTCTACGGCTAACGAGAATGCTATGAGCGACACCCAAGTATTGCCAGAAAAAGCCCGTATTGCCATCATCGGTGGCGGTATTATCGGCACCTCCGTAGCCTACCACCTAGCCAAGCGCGGTATTAAGGACGTCGTACTAATAGAACGTAAACAACTGACTTGCGGTACCACTTGGCACGCCGCAGGCCTAGTTAGCCTTTTATGGCCTACGCCTACGCTTACCAATTTGGCAAAATATAGCCACAAGCTCTATGCCAGTTTAGAAGAAGAAACAGGACAAGCTACAGGCTACAAGCGTATTGGAAGTATTTCTTTAGCGCGCACCGAAGCACGTTTAGAAGAAATTAAACGCACTTCGTCTATGGCTAAAGTATTTGGTGTGGAATCAGAAATGATCGACAACACACGCCTAGCAGAACTGTACCCCGGTATTAATACCGAAGGTGTTATCGGTGCCCTATATACGCCAGATGACGGCCAAACTAACCCCATCGATACCACCATGGCATTAGCCAAAGGTGCACGTATGAATGGTGTAGAAATTTTTGAAAACACCATCATGGAACAGTTAATCACTAAAGATAATGTGATTACCGGCATTCGTACCGACAAAGGCACCATGGAAGTTGATCAGGTGATTTTGTGTGGCGGCATGTGGACTCGCGACCTTGCTAAAACCTTAGGTGTTCAACTACCTTTATATACCTGTGAACACTCCTACATTGTTACCGAAGAGATGGAAGGCCTCACTCAACGTCCGGTATTACGTGACTACGACCGTGGCCTATATTTTAAAGAAGACGCTGGCAAAATGTTGGTCGGTTGGTTTGAAGACAACGCCATTGGTTTACCTATGGATCGCATTGCCGAAGACTTCTGCTTTGACCAGTTCCCTTGCGATCAAGACCACGTAGAACCCTACGTTATGAACAGTATGGACACTTTTCCACAGCTAGAAACCACCGGCATTCGCACTTGGTTTAATGGCCCAGAAAGTTTTACTAACGACAACCTGCACCTGCTTGGCCCGACCTCAGAAATAGACAAGTTATTTATTGCTGCAGGCATGAACTCCAAAGGCATTGGAGCTGGCGGCGGCGTGGGTAAAATTATGGCCGACTGGATGATCGATGGCTTTCCATCCGGTGACGTTACAGAGTGCGACTTGCGTCGTCATCACTCAGCCCAACAACACGACGAATACGTGGCAGAACGCATCCCAGAAGCCCTAGGGCATACTTACGCCATGCATTGGCCGTTCTACCAGTACCAAACAGCCCGTGACCAAATTCATTCCCCATTACACCAAGAGCTAACAAAAGCAGGTGCCTGTTTTGGTGAGGTGTGTGGCTACGAGCGTGCCAACTGGTTTGCTAACCCCGGGCAAGAAGCTAAGTACCAATATAGCTATCAAAAGCCCAACTGGTTTGAAAACAACCAACAAGAACACATGGCCATGCGTGAAAGTGTAGGCGTTTATGACATGTCATCCTTTGGTAAATTTGAAGTGACAGGCCCCGCCGCTGCTAAAAACCTGCAGTACATTTGTTCTGGTAATATTGATATCCCAGTGGGCAAAGTGGTTTATACCCACTGCCTCAATGCACGTGGTGGTATCGAAGCTGATGTGACAGTTGTGCGTACTGGCGAAACAACCTACTGGGTAATCACTGGCATCAGCTCTCATTCGCGGGATTGGTGGCACCTCAATCACCGCTTAATGGATGACGTACTGCTGCAAGACATCAGCATGAACTTTGGGGCCATGGCTATTCAAGGCCCACACGCACGAGAGGTGTTATCTAAAATAACAGACATGGACTTAAGCAACGACGCCTTTCCATTTGCTACGGGTAAAGTCATGGATGTGGCGGGTATTCGGATGTGGGTGCAACGTTTAAGTTATGTTGGTGAACTAGGCTTTGAATTATTTATTCCAGCCCAACACACTGTTACCGTTTACCGAGCGTTGTTTGCAGCGGGCAGCGAGTTTGGTATTCGCAATGTAGGTATGCATGCCGTTAATAGTGCACGTATGGAAAAAGGCTTCGTGCACTGGGGCCATGATGTGGGGCCAGAAGACAACTTGTTTGAAGCAGGCCTTAGCTGGGCTGCTAAGCCTAATGTTAGCGACTTTATTGGTATTAACGGGTACAAGGAGCAACTCAAAGAAAATGGCACTAAGCGCCGTTTAGTGCAGTTTAAATTAGATGACACGGAAGCCATGCTGTTCCACAACGAACCGATTGTCATGAACGGTGAAATAGTGGGTTACCTCACCTCTGGTATGTATGGTCATGCCGTGGGTAGTGCCATTGGCATGGGTTATGTTAACTCACCTAACTTATCACCCATTCGCCTATCAAAAGCCACTTTCGAGATAGAAATTGCCTTAAAGCGCTATTCGGCACAAGCCAGTTTACAGGGATTTTATGACCCTAAAGGCCTACTCCCAAAAACGTAGCGTTAGGCGGCAGTTCACAGGGGATGACATTATTTCCCTGTGAACTGCGCCATCACTTGTGCAATTACCGCACCAATTAAATAGCAGTCTTCATCATCAAAGGTGAGTGGCACTCGAAGGTCTAGGGTTTTTTCTAGTACTTTAAGGGTGTTGGGCAAGTGCGGCATCGGATCTATGTAATGCCAGCTGTCATAACGGCTAGTAAAGGCTTTAGGTTGATTTTCACCAAACCACTTAAGTTCTACTCCTTGTGCTGCACAGGCGGCAATAAAACTTGGCATTTGCGTCATATCTATGGCCTCAGCCCTAAACTGAAGCGAACTACCCACAAAAGACTCCCTAGCATCTCTGACCGGAATATCTATCCCAGGGATGGCGGCAATAACGCTGTTAAGAATAGTATAACGTTGGTTCCAGCGTTTACAGTTGTTGTCTAACCCAGGTAATTGCGCCAAGCCTATAGCAGCCCTAATGTTATCCATACGGCCCGACATGCCCGACATATTGGCACTAGTTAAACGGATATTTTCAAACACTTCAGGTGAAGGCGTAGCACCATGACGTTCATAAAGCATATAAGACCCAGAATGCATGATCATACGAGCAGCAATTTGCGCATCATCGGTAACTACTAAACCACCCTCACCGGTATTTAGGTGCTTATACGTTTGCAGACTAAACGCGGCTACTTGACCAAAATTGCCAGATTTAACACCTTGCCATGAGCCACCCATGGTGTGTGCACAATCTTCTAATACCTGCAAACCCAGCCCATTACATAAAGCCATAAGGCTATCCATATTTGGAATATGCCCACGCATTAAAGACAAGAGTAAAATTCTGGCACCACTGGCCTTAGCTTTTAACGCCAAGTCAGCTAAATCTAAATGATAATTATCGTCAATCTCTACTAAAACTGGCTTACCCCCAGCAGCGTGAATAGCGCCTGGCACAGGGGCCAAAGTATAAGCATTGGTCAGTACTGCTTCACCCGCTGTTAGCCCCATGGCACGCAAAGCGATATGCAAAGCATAGCCACCAGATGTGCACGCTAAACAATATTGGCGCCCTTGGTGGTGAGCAAATGCTTGTTCTAGTAAGGCTGCGTCAGACAGCTCACTACCCACAGTGTTGTAACGGTGCAAGCGACCTGAATCAAGCAACTCCATCACCCTTTTTTTGGCCTGCTCGGGTATTGGCTCTTGTTGGGTAAAGGCTTTTTTAAACTGCAGCTTTGACATTAAATGTTCCTTGAGGGGTGGCTTATCTATTGTGAGGTATCATGGCCCAAAACGAGCATTCTATGCAACTACTGGATTGATTTTTAGAACTGTATTAGTTAACGTAAAAAAAGGAGTAAGAAGCCACTAGATCAAAGTCAAACTAGGCATCGTGTATTTACATTTTTTTAATTATCAACAGATTCTAAAGCGCTAGTCATATGAATATATTAATTATTGGTGCCAGCGGTATGATGGGCCAAGCTGTTGAGGCTCATTGCCTCAAACATGCAGAGGTGAAACAGGTTCATTCAGTATTGCGCCGATCAAAAGCACATAGCCACCCAAAGCTCACCGTACACCTGCGTGATGACTTTTATAATTGGCAAAACATGCACGACACCTTGGTTCATATTGATCAAGTAATCTTTTGTCTCGGTGCTTACACTGGCAGCCTTACAGACGAAAAATTTAAGGCTGTTACCGTACACATGCCCGTGCAGTTAGGTGAGCAATTACTCAAATCAAATCCAAATGCGGGTTTTATCTTACTTAGTGGCCAAGGGGCAGATACTAAAGAAACCAGTAAAGTATCTTTTGCAAAGTATAAAGGCATGGCTGAGAATCAGTTAGTAGCACTAGGTTTAGGTCATTTTCATAGTGTACGCCCGTCTTATATCTACCCCGATACGCCCCGTAACGAACCCAACACTGCCTATCGGATTTATCGTATAATATACCCGTTAATCAAATGTTTAGGTGCCAATTTTTCGGTCTCATCGTCACACCTTGCTGCTGTGATGGTATACCTAGCCTTGCATAGTGATAGTCGTACGATTTTAGAAAATAAAGATATTGTAGGTTTACATATAAATGATTAAAAAATCTGGTCTTAGCTTAGTGAGCATCATCCTCACTTTATGCCTCACCTTAACCTTGATCGCAATTGCAGTGGGCTATTATTGGTATTCTAATGCTGCCGTATTTGGTGCCCCCATGACACCAGCACAACAGCAGCCTTATACCAATTCAAAAAACCTTGCGGGAACTCAGTTTGTTAATCAAACGAAGACCTCTACGGACCAATCTTTTGGGTTTATAGTTGGCGCATTATGGGACTATATTACGGCTGATGACTTAGCTCCTGAGCGCAACATTGACGTTATTGCAGCTGATCTTACACAGCTAAATAACGTCTACGATAACACCCAACTCATGTGGTTTGGTCACTCCTCATTTTTATTACAAACCGCCAACCAAAACTTATTATTTGATCCTATATTTAGTGATGTTGCAGCCCCCCACCCTGTTCTTGGTAGTAAACGCTACAGCAATAAATTACCCATTGAACCAGAAAATTTGCCTGCTATTGATGCTGTTGTTATTTCACATGATCACTACGACCATTTAGACTACCCCAGCATCATGAAAATAGATGCAAAGGTTAAGCACTACTACGTACCCCTTGGCGTGGGGCAACACCTATTGCACTGGGGCATTGCACCAGAACGCATTAGTGAAATGGATTGGTGGCAAGCTGCCGATTTAAATGACATCAAGTTAACACTTACCCCTGCTCGCCACTTTTCTGGCCGACGCTTAGGCAATAACAACTCTACCCTTTGGGGTGGATGGATGGTTGAAGCACAAGACCAACAGCTATATTTTAGTGGCGACAGCGGCTACGGCCCTCACTTTAAAAAAATCGGCCAA
>CAJXEN010000084.1 GCA_913052465.1 uncultured Oceanospirillaceae bacterium | reverse complement strand
CTGATGGCCGTTGGGAAGGTTTTGATGCCGACTTCTGCCGTGCTGTAGCTGCTGCCGTTTTAGGTGATGGCGACAAGGTTAAGTTTGTACCTTCTACAGGTAAGACTCGCTTTACTATGCTTAACTCTGGTGAAGGTGACATCTTGTTCCGTAACACTACTGAAACTCTTAGCCGTGACGTTGACTTGAAGCTTAGCTTCTTGCCAGTTAACTTCTATGACGGACAGGGCTTCATGGTTCCTGCTGCACTGGGCGTAACTTCTGCTTCAGAGCTAGATGGCGCTTCTGTATGTATCCAAACTGGTACTACTACAGAATTGAACTTGGCCGACTACTTCCGTACTAACGGCATGTCTTACGAGCCAGTACCAATTGAAACTAACGAAGAAGGCTTTACTAACTATGTAGCTGGCCGTTGTGACGTTTACACAACTGATGCTTCAGGTTTAGCATCTACTCGTGCAAAGTTTGATGATCCAACTCAGCATGTTGTACTACCTGAAATCATCTCTAAAGAGCCACTAGGTGGTGCTGTACGTCACGGCGACGACCAGTGGGCTGACATCGGCAAGTGGGTTGTTAACGCTTTGATCAACGCTGAAGAAATGGGTGTTACTCAAGCTAACGCTATGAACCTTGCTGCCAACGTAGGCAACAATCCTGGAATTAACCGTTTGGTTGGTTCTGAAGGTAATATGGGCGAAATGTTGGGTCTAGATGCTAAGTGGGCTGCACGTGCTATCGCACAAGGTGGCAACTATGGCGAAATCTATGAGCGTAACGTAGGTCCAAACACTCCTCTAGAAATTGCACGTGGTCTAAACAACTTGTGGAATAAAGGTGGTGTACTTTACGCTGCTCCAATTCGTTAATTAATACGAATTTGCAGTGTTGAACTGGGGTGCTTCGGCACCCCAGTCTATATCTGGAAGTTAATAATCTTTGGTTGCTACACCGCTGATTAACAATCAACCGCTGAGCTGTAAAGCACTTTCTTAGCAGTTGATATCTACGTAGCAGGGTTCACCCTATGAGCACACCCACACCTAGCACCAACCCTTTGTTACGCGCATGGTATGACAAAGAAACCCGTTCCGTCATCGTGCAGATTATTGCTGCCGCAATTATTATTTCGTTTTTTGCCTATATCATTAATAACGCAGTTGTTAACTTAGCAGCCATAGGCAAAGACATTGATTTTGGTTTTCTCTGGCAAAATGCTAGTTATGACATAAACCAACACCTCATTGAGTACAGCTCCACCTCTAGCCACTTTAGAGCTATGATTGTGGGCTTAATTAATACCTTATTGGTAGCAGTGGCAGGTATTGTGTTGGCCACGATTCTTGGCTTTATGTTAGGCGTAATGCGCTTATCCAATAACTGGTTAACACAAAAAATTGCTTACGTTTATATTGAATACGTTCGTAATGTACCGTTACTGTTACACATTTTATTGTTACACGGCCTTATCATTACAGCCTTACCCCGACCAAAAGGGTCTTATAACTTTAGCGATACTTTTTTCTTAAATAATCGTGGCTTTCAAATGCCCAGCCCTGAGTTTCAGTCTCTGTTTTGGATTGTAGGTGCATTTGTTGTTGGCGGCCTAGCTTTTGCTTGGTGGTTTAGCCGTCACGCACAAAAAGTACAAGATGCCACGGGTAAAACTTACCCTTTAGCGCTGATCAACATTGCTGCTATCGTCTTATTACCACTAATCGTTTACTTTGTTTTAGGCAGCCCGATAGAGTGGGATGTGCCAGCCCTTAAAGGTTTTAACTTTAAAGGTGGCATGGTTATTCGCCCAGAGTTTATTGCTCTTTGGTTAGCCTTGTCTTTTTATACTGCGGCCTTTATCGGTGAAATCGTACGTGCTGGTATCGTTGCCATTAGTCATGGCCAAACTGAAGCTGCTCAAGCCCTTGGCTTGTCAGACAGCCGTACTTTGAAACTAGTCATTATCCCCCAAGCATTGCGGGTAATTATTCCACCATTAACTAGCCAGTACTTAAACCTAGCTAAAAACTCTTCTTTAGCCTTAGCTATTGGATACATGGACGTCGTGGCTACCATTGGCGGTATATCTCTTAACCAGACGGGCCGAGAAATGGAATGTATGCTAATTGTGATGGGGATTTATTTATCCATTTCCTTACTCATTTCATCAGGTATGAACTGGTACAACAATCGCATGCAGTTAGTGGAACGATAAGGGAGGCATTAAAATGACTAAAGAAACTTATGCACCGGGCACGCACCCTAGCCTACCCCCACCAAATAACACAGTAGGTATTGTTCACTGGTTACAGAAAAATTTATTTTCCTCAGTGACCAACTCTATCGTTACCTTGATATCGGTCTACCTTTTATACCTGGCTTTACCATCTGCTATTAACTGGTTATTTATTGACGCTACTTACGTCGGCGAAACGCGTAAAGATTGCGCCCCTGACGGCGCATGTCTAGCCTTTATTGGTGAACGCTTTAACTTGTTCGTATATGGTTTTTACCCAGCAGAACTGCGCTGGCGAGTTAATCTTGCAGCCCTTTTATTAGTACTAGCAGGCGCTGCAGTTCTATGGGACAAAATCCCTGCTCGGAAGCATCTGCTAAAGTTCGCTTTGGTTTATCCATTAATTGGGGCTTGGCTATTAAGTGGTGGTTTAGGTTTAGAGCCTGTTGGCACCCACCTATTTGGTGGCCTAATGCTAACCTTGACGATCGGTGTGACCGGTATCGTCTTCTCTTTACCTTTGGGTATTTTGCTGGCTTTAGGCCGTCAATCTAACCTCCCTATAATCAAATATTTTTGCATCGCTTTTATAGAATTTATTCGTGGTGTGCCCTTGATTACATTACTTTTTGTAGCTTCAACCATGCTAAGTTACTTTTTGCCACCTGGGACCACCTTTGACTTGTTGATGCGGGTACTGATCATGGTGACCTTGTTTGCTTCAGCCTACATGGCCGAAGTAATCCGTGGGGGTTTGCAGGCGTTACCAAAAGGCCAGCTAGAAGCTGCCGAATCTCTTGGTTTGAACTACTCTCAAGCTGTGCGCTTCATCATTTTGCCACAGGCGTTAAAGATCTCAATACCTGGAATAGTTAACACCTTTATCGGTTTGTACAAAGATAGCACATTGGTGATTGTCATTGGCTTATTAGACCCTCTTGGCATAGGTCGTGCATCTGTTGCTGATTCAGCCTGGTTAGGCTTATCGACAGAAGTTTATCTATTTGTTGCCATTTTCTTCTTTATCTCGTGTTTTGGTATGGCTCGTTATTCTCTTTACTTAGAGAACAAACTCAACACCGGCCACAAGCGATAACAACTAATTTTAAGGGTTTCTCAACATGTCAGAAGCACAAAGTAATTCGAATACCGAAAGCTGTATTGAAATTCGTAATATGAATAAGTGGTACGGTGACTTTCACGTTCTTAAAAATATCAATCTTGAAGTTAAAAAAGGCGAAAAAATCGTCATTTGTGGGCCCTCTGGCTCTGGCAAATCAACCATGATTCGCTGCATCAACCGTTTAGAAGAGCACCAGCAAGGTGACATTATTGTTGATGGCACTGAATTGACCAACGACCTTAAGAATATCGATGCCGTGCGCCGAGAAGTCGGCATGGTGTTCCAACACTTTAACTTGTTCCCGCACTTAACTGTGTTGGAAAATTGTACCTTAGCACCAATATGGGTGCGTAAAACGCCCAAAGCAGAAGCTGAAGCTACGGCTATGGAATTTCTAGAGCGCGTTAAGATTCCTGAACAGGCAAATAAGTATCCTGGCCAGCTTTCTGGCGGGCAACAGCAGCGTGTGGCTATCGCTCGTTCTCTATGCATGCGCCCTAACATCATGTTATTTGATGAGCCTACTTCAGCCCTTGACCCAGAAATGATCAAGGAAGTGCTAGACACTATGGTGTCCTTAGCCGAAGAAGGCATTACCATGCTGTGTGTAACTCACGAAATGGGCTTTGCCAAAAAGGTAGCAGATCGGGTAATCTTTATGGACGAGGGTGAAATTATTGAATCCAACACACCTCACGAATTTTTTGACAACCCACAACATGATCGTACTAAACTGTTCTTAAGCCAAATTTTAGGCCATTAAGGCATCTTATTGATGCCAATACCACGTCATTTTTAGGAGCTCAGCAACGTGACACTATCTGTATCATCGCGCTGTGCTGGTGAAGAAGGCATTATATTGGCCTCAACAATTGCCATCGTAGAACAGCAGCTAGGCCGCACCCCACGAGGTTTGAAAGCAGTTGCTGCCAGTTCTGCTGATGGTGTTCCTTTAGTACTTAAGATGCACCCTTTGGTTGATAACAAGCCGTTCCCAACCCTATATTGGCTATCGTCCAAAGACCTTCATAAGGCCATTAGCCAAATAGAAATGATCGGCACCGTAAAGCAGCTAGAACAGCGCTTGCAAGATGAGCCAGATTGGATGGCCGCCTATCAGGAAAATCAACGTGAGTATGTCGCAGAACGCTTGGCAAACTGCTCATCAGAAGATGCGGCACAGCTCACTCACCTAGGCTATGTTGGCCTAATGGCCACCTATGGCATAGGGGGGTTACGCGACTGGCAGCAAATTCGCTGCTTGCATATGCATTACGCCCACCACCTGTGTGGCAATAATGTGATTGGTCAATGGCTAGACGAGCACTATGGACTCAATGAACTAACCATTAACATCTAGCACTGTGTCAAAGATCCTGAAACTGCGCTTCAGCTCGATTTTTAGACACCCTATCAACATTATAGATTCTACCATTCATACACAGATACACGCCCTGTGGGAGCGCCTGTACGGCGGCAACAGCTACACCTAGATTAAAATCAGCGTCAGTGAGCTTCATAATGGCAGGTGCCATCGACCCCATGATGACAATCGTTTTACCTAAGGCTTGCTTTAGCACTTGGCCTGTATCCACCATAGTGTCAGTGCCGTGAGTAATAATCACATGGTTTGAATCATGACCTTGCACTGCTGCTAGAATAGCTAGACGATCCCCATCAGTCATATCCAAACTATCTTTAGAGATCATCTGGCTAACCTCATAATCAAAATTAACCTTAACCCGCTTGAGGATTTCTGCGGCGGCTGGCGACCCAATCGTATAGTCACTAAGCGCATCAAAATAGACCTTGTCGATGGTGCCACCAACAGCAATAACTTGTATCTTCATAAAAGCTTTCCTATTTACCCCAAGGGCAAAGTGATTCGACCTGTTTACGGCCAAGTTTGTTGAGTGTGGCAATGTTGTCAGCATAGATTTGTTCGGGATCTTCAACATGTGCAAGCGCTCTAGCCATTTGTGCTTGGCGAAGAAGGTGTATCGTTGGGTAAGGTGCACGGTTGGTAAAATGGCTTAGATCATTAAAATCAACACCTTCAAATTGATACTGTGGATGAAATGACGCTAACTGGATCTGGTCTGTTAGATTTGCCTGTTCTAATAACTGCTCAAACCAATCTAGCACGTCTAGGTAATCATCAAACACTTCTAGGCCCTTGGTGAACATCAATAAGCTTGTTGCAATGGAATTTTCATCCGCTTCCAGCAAATACTTCAATTGTGCCACATAAAACTGTTTTAACTGAGCGTCATTTATGTCATCACAAACCGCATAATGCACTTGGTTTTGCGCCACCACACTTTGAGAAAATGGGCAAAGATTTAAACCCACAACCATTGTCTCAACCCATCGGCGTGTGTGCTCAATAACTTCTTGGTGCGCTAGTGATAGTGTCTTAGGGCTAAACTTATTGATATAATAGTTCCTTTCTTTTTGCCTACTTATTTAATTGACGAGCTTACTCTGCCCATTTCTCTTGTTCACTCACAAAAGCCTTACCCAGGCACTTGGCGTAGTTACAGACGTCCAATGTGTCATAGGATACCTCGGCACTGGCAAGCCTGGCTGCAAGATAAAGGCTCGCTAACCCAACGCCTCATTCATGCAAGCGATGGCTATTTTGAAGTCTGTGTAATTAGCAACCAATGGGGTGTGCCCAGTCAATCAGAAGCTCGTGCTCTAATGCTTAAACCTCGCCAAAAGGCTATTATTCGTGAAGTCGAACTACATTGTCACGGCCAAGCGTGGGTGTGTGCTAGGAGCATTATACCCCACAGCACCCTAACCGGTAGATTACGGCAATTTAAAAATATTGGCACCAAACCGTTAGGTGGGCTGCTATTTAAACACCATAATATGGTCCGTGGAGTATTAGAGGTGACGAGCCTTAAACAGGTGCACAACCAAAAACAGCATTGGGCTAGGCGATCTGTGTTTTATTTAGATGGCAAAGGTATTTTAGTGACGGAAGTATTTATGCCTCCAATGGCTTCTGTATTGCCGCAAGGCGATTAGGTAGTAATTCTTGCAAACTACAAAAAAGTTTTTCATAGGCAGCAAGACCAGCGTTGAGCGGGTCTAAAAGTTCACTTGCACCTGCCAATAATTGGTAATTTGGTAACGTCTGTTGTTTAACAGTAGCACCTCGTTCAGCGCCTAGATTAATCGCAAAATCAAGGTGTTCGTGTGTCATTCCCCATACGTAATCTGCCCAGTTTAAGTCTGTCACTGATAACTGCTGGCTAGTGCCTTGCCATTTAATCTGAGCTTTGGCCAGCACCAAGAGTGCTTCCGCTGTAGTGGGGTCTCCTGCATTTGCTCGGATGCCTCGAGACACAACTTCTATGCTCATATTATTGGTCAACGACCATTGTTGTACCATGGCATGGGCCATTTGTGATCGACAGGTATTGCCCGTGCACAGTAACAGGAGTTTATGTGATTTTATTGGCATGATGGACACTTTTGAGCAACGACATTAAAGGTGCATATGGTAGCATGTTGCCTTTGTTATAAGTTGAACCATTATCGTGATGCCGTTTTTATCTCGCTGGCCCCATTTTAAAAGCCTTATGCGCCTGGACCGTCCAGTCGGCACTTATTTACTACTTTGGCCTACATTATGGGGGCTGTGGCTAGCCGCTGACGGTTTACCTAAGCTTGATGTGTTGCTGATCTTTGTGTTGGGCGTTTATATAATGCGTGCGGCTGGCTGTGTAATTAATGATTATGCCGACCGCAAGGTTGATAGCTATGTTAAACGCACTCAATGCCGACCTTTGGCGACAGGGCAAATCAGCCCAAAAGAAGCATTAGTGTTATTTTTCGCACTGTGCGGCTTGGCTTTTATACTTGTCATCTTTACCAATAGTTATACCATTAGTCTGTCCTTTGTCGCCGTAATTCTAGCAGCCGTTTATCCATTTATGAAGCGCTATACGCACTGGCCCCAAGCGGTATTAGGAGCAGCGTTTGCTATGGCTATACCAATGGGCTTTGCTGCCCAAACTAATACCACAGGCCTAAGCGCTTGGTTAACCTTCATGGCAGCAATATGTATGACCATTGCCTACGACACTTATTATGCCATGGTCGACAAGGAAGATGATTTGAAAGTCGGTATAAAATCTACTGCAGTGCTTTTTGGCAAGTGGGACCTAACGATTATTGCCGCTTTTCAGGCAATGTGTGTGGGGTTGCTATTCTTGGTGGGGCAAATCAACCACCTAAACTACTCTTTCTACGTAGGTCTAGCGGCAATGGCAGGGCTATACGTATACCAAAATCATCTGGGTCGCAGTCGGATTACCAAAAACTACTTCAAGGCCTTCATTAACAGCCACTGGGCAGCGTTAAGCGTGTGGGTCGGCCTCGTTATCAACTATATCTAAACACCCGTGCTCGTGCACATACAACGCCGTAGCACCAGCTACTGCAATGGGCATTACAAAAAAATTAACTATCGGCACCATTAATAAAAGCGATACTCCTCCACCAAACCCCAGGTGTAACAGACGCTGCTCACTTAAACTGCGCTTCATTTTACGAAAACTCATACCATTGTTGTCCATTGGATAATCGACATACTGAATCACCATCATCCAGGCGCCAAACAGAACCCATAACCAGGGGGCGATCACGTTAATTCCAGGAATTAACATGATCACTAGTAGTAAAAGAATTCTTGGAAGGTAGTAGGTCAACTTACTGATTTCTCTTCCGATAGACCTAGGAATGCTGGCTATAATCGAGCCAAAACTTGCCTCTCCTATATCTTGTCCGGTTAGATGCAACTGGACTTTTTCAGCCAGCAGACCGTTAAATGGAGCCGCAATAAAGTTAGCTAATAAGTTGAATCCAAAAAACACTGCCATACCAAACAAAAGTGCAAACAAAAACCACAAAAACCAAGTGATGCCACTCAACCATTCAGGTAACCAGGATACGATTTGCCCCATCCAACCACCTACAAAAGAAATCAGTAACCCAAGCCCAACGCCAAGCATAATAATATTTACCAGTAAGGGCAGCAGTACGAATAGTCTTAATCCTGGTTGAGTTAATAATTTTGTGCCTTGCACCAGGTATGCGAAACCTTTAACCAATTTCATAACTTACTTCTCTTTATTAAACTGTATGTATCTGGGCGAACTATAATTTAATGGCCTGCACTACTACAGTACTTATAAAGTGAATAGTTTACCCATATTCACTTCTGGCCAGTCAAAGCACAAGCCACTACCAAGTTCACTGACCCCTTTGCTCTGCCGAAAGGTTTCGTCTAAACATGTTTGCTGGTCCTATAATTGGCCAAAAGTATCTGCAGTAGTGATAAAGTGTTGCCTAAGCTGTGTGTGTTGGATGAAGAAATTGGTTTGATATAGGTTTGATATAGGCTTGATATAGGTTAGGGCCAACAAGTGAAAGAAAACTCTACAAATGCCAACAGCAGCCTTAGTCACTGTTTAATTAAGTTGGACACAAAGTTTTTTGAACAAATAACAAGAATATCTGTTAACCATCACTCATGCTGATGCCAATATTACTCACGCCATTGGCCATTGACATGGCCTTAAGCTGATCAATCTGTGCAGCTTTAGCTACATCTTGAGACAGCAGAAATTGCATTACATCAGCTTGAAAAGCTAGTTCCTGAACCATCAGTTCATGGGTCGAGATATGACGAATGAGCTGCTCATCACTTAACTCATCTTCTGCATGTAGTTCGACGAACTTAGCTACGCTCTCGCGGGACAAATGAGCCACACTGGCAGCATCTTCAAAACTTGCATTATCCACACAGTGCAACGTAGCCATCAATGCAACTAACGCATCGAAGGCCAGCCCAGCACCAAAACTTTCGTCTTCTTCGCCATGAACGATAGCCTCAACCTTAGTGAGCTGAGTGTCTGCATTCATATTGCCACGCAAGGACAGTTGCTTCCAGACTTGGTCTAGCGCTGTTCTGGCAATCGACACTCGATTAGTTTCTACCAAACTGTCATATAAGGCATAGTGAGGAAAAATGCGTTCGCAAAGTGCTGCAGAGAAAGCTGTTTGCTGCCAGTCCTGCATATCGCGCAGCGGGGCGTATAACTCATCGAAGTACATAATATTTCTCCAAAGTAACCAATTGAATACTATTATAAAGGGTTATTGCGCCAAGGTCATCGGTGCTCATTAGAGGCACTTATTAAAGGCATATAAATCTAAATAGAAGTCAGCCCCGAGCAACTGCGACGGCAGCGATAATGATACCACTGCCTAATACCTGTGAAATAATATTGGTCTTTGGTGATTGTCCCATATAATTGAATAACCTGCGCCCAATAAGGCCATAGCTAATCATTACTACCGCTAAGCAGGTCATTTTTAGGAGGCCAAAATAGACGATATCATGGGCGAAATAATCTGGCCGGGTAAACTGTGGAAACAGCGCCATAAAAAACAATAACGCTTTAGGGTTCGATAATGAAGTAAGCATACCTTGTCGGTAGCTAGACCACATACTTTTGTATTGTCCTACCTGGGTATTTTCATTAGCTTTGGGCTGACCGATGCCGTAACGAATTATTTTGTAGCCCAGATAAACTAAATAGGCCGCACCAAGGTAACGTAAGGTATCAAATAGTACTGGGTTTTGAGTTAATACTAAGCCTAAACCTGTAGCAACTAAACTAATCCAAATGACATTAGAAGTTAGTAAACCCATTACCCCTGCAAGGGTATTACGAAATCCGAAGGCTGATTGGTAAAGAATAAATAATACCGCTGGCCCTGGAGTAACTTCTAGGAACAAAGTGATTGCCAAGAATTGTAATGTCGATTCGAGCATCGTTGATTCCTTTAGTATTGACCGAAATATTGTAGCATTTACAGTGCTTATGTTGGATCAGGTCGATTGGATTTAAGGGCTGATAAGACATCGTTGATCTGTGCCTTTTCTGCAGCCAATAAAAAAGCCTCAAGGCGTTAGCCTTGAGGCTTTTTTATAATAATGGGAAGCTTGGCGATGACCTACTCTCACATGGGGAGACCCCACACTACCATC
>CAJXEN010000083.1 GCA_913052465.1 uncultured Oceanospirillaceae bacterium | reverse complement strand
CAGCTAAAAAATCTAACGCATCTGCCAGTAGTGCTTGCGAATGAGCATGCACACCCGCGCCTATTTCCACCAAGAACATCACCGCGTTAATAATCATAACCCACCATAACGCCCTCTTATACGTTGGATCTAACCCACTAAACTGATGATCACCACCACAACCCGACATATATTCACCTGTATTTTGAAACTAACAAGCAACTATGTTAAAACCTCTAGTAACTAGAGCTACAAGGCAAATATAGAATGATATTAACTATTGGACAATTGAGTGCAAAAAGCAGCTGTAAAATCACTACTATTCGTTATTATGAAGGGATAAAACTGATGCCTGAAGCAACTCGGTCTTCAGGTAACCAACGCCAGTATCATCAAGCCGACCTAAACCGTCTCCGATTTATTCGGCATAGCAGAGAGTTAGGCTTTAGCTTAGATGATATTAAAGAGTTATTGAGCCTCTCTAATGCACCAAAAAACGATGCGCCGGAAAACAATAGTCACCGTGCGGAAGATATTGCTAGCAAACAATTACAAGCCACCCGCTCACGTATCCAACGGCTACAAAGCCTAGAACAAGAATTGCAGTTAATGCTAAACCATTGCAACCACGACAGCCATCAGACATGCCGAGTGATTGAGGTGTTGGCCAATCACCAGCTGTGCCAAGGGCACTGAATATTAAAGAGGTTCAACATTCAGCGCTATCTATTAACCTGCTAGGTGCAGGCCAAGCATGATAAGTAGTACTAGATTAGCAATAAAACCCACCATAAAAAAATAACTGCGAGGGCTCGGGTTGGCCTCTGTAGTAAGTGCATAGTACAAAGCCATGTGTAATACACGGCCAATAGCATAAACCCATACCAACATACCCAACCAATAGGCATCCATACCAACTAGCATGCCCAATAGCGCTGGACCAAACATCATCAATAAATTCTCATGCGAATTTAAAAAGGTACGATGACTACGAAACACAAAAGACTCATGGCTAAGCTTGTCGTTAACGATACCAGGCACATAGTACTGTTGTTTACGATGAGCAACGGTGGCCACCATAGCTTGCACAAAAACGGTTAGTAATATGAGCCAAAGGCCCCAAATAGCAAAGGAATAAGAAGCTAGCATGTGTTGTCCTTAAGTTAGAAAGAAAGGTGACTTGATTAAAAAGCAACCTAATTAAAAAATGTGACACTTTATTTTAGCCTTAATTAAGGCCCCTATACTATGGATTACCCATCAGTCACTTTCATGAGTAATCTAGGATTCAGAGCTTATTCATGCCTATTCATACTTAAAGCCATGGCTTCGGCTATTTTAATGCCGTCAATAGCAGCAGACATAATACCTCCTGCATAGCCTGCACCTTCGCCAGCTGGAAATAAGCCTAGTGTGTTGATACTTTGCATGTCTTTACCGCGCTTAATACAAATAGGCGCAGAGGTGCGTGTTTCTACCCCGGTAAGTAGCGCATCGGCCAAGGCAAAGCCTTTAACTTTACGATTAAACACGGGAATGGCCTCCCGAATAGCTGCAATACAAAAATCTGGCAAAGCATCTGCTAAATTCGCAGGCTTCACACCTGGCTTATAAGAAGGTTCAACATCACCTAATAAATGTGACGACTTGCCCTTCAGAAAGTCGCCCACTGTTTGTGCAGGGGCATCATAGTTTTCCCCACCTAGCACATAAGCTTTACGTTCTAACTGACGCTGCAGTTCAATACCAGCCAATGCATTACCAGGGTAATCAGATGGGTCAATACCCACCACGATGGCACTGTTAGCATTACGCTCTGCGCGGGAATACTGACTCATGCCATTAGTTACTACCTGATGCGGCTCAGAAGCGGCGGCTACAACTGTGCCACCCGGGCACATACAAAAGCTGTATACCGAGCGACCATTAGCGCAGTGATGAACTAGCTTGTAGTCTGCCGCACCTAGAATTTCATTACCGGCATTATCACCAAATCTCGCTTCGTCTATGAGAGATTGCGGATGCTCAATACGAAAGCCTATAGAGAATGGTTTAGCTTCTATATAAACGTTTTTATCAAACAACATTTGAAAGGTGTCACGGGCGCTGTGCCCAATAGCCAAGGCAATATGTTTCGATTTAAGCACTTCGCCATCGGCCAGCGTTACACCACACATCTGCCCTGCTTCAATGTGCACGTCATCAACCCGAGTATCAAAGCGAATTTCACCACCTAGTGCAACAATGCTTGCACGCATTTTTTCCACCATAGACACCAGCCTAAAGGTACCTATATGAGGTTTGCTAACAAACAGAATTTCTTCGGGAGCACCAGCTGCAACAAATTCAGCCAGCACTTTACGGCTGTAATGGTTGGGGTCTTTCACTTGGGTGTATAACTTACCATCAGAAAACGTGCCTGCCCCACCTTCCCCAAACTGCACATTAGATTCGGTGTTAAGGACCTTTTTACGCCAAAAACCGAATGTGTCTTTAGTGCGCTGTCTCACAGCTGCTCCACGTTCTAGAACAATAGGCTTGTAACCCATTTGTGCCAACACTAAACCAATCAATAACCCACAGGGGCCAAACCCAATCACTAGTGGCCTATCCTGATCGTTAGTCAGAACCTTATCCTGCGCATCAGCTACAAACTTGTAGCTCATGTCTGGGCTAACTTTAATCAGCTGATCTTCAGTAAATGTGGCCAATAACTGCTCGTTGACAGTGGTATTCACGTCTAATGTGTAGATGAGTACAATGTTACTTTTTTTACGGGCATCATAACCACGGCGATGCACCACATAGTCCAACAAATCATCGGCCTGGATCGACAAACGCGCCAAAATAGCTTGGCTTAACGCCTGATCATCATGATCAAGGGGTAATTGTAGATTACTGATGCGTATCATCTGGGGTTTCCGGGATATGAGGTGACTTAATAGGTTCTATTATATAGCTAGGTGGCTATTTTACCTGCTTATAGTGTACCTGTCCCATAGTTACCCGACATAAGGTCTACATAACACCTACAATTTGTTGAAGCGCTGACTGCTAAAAGGCAACGGGATGATCGGACTAGATTCAAACCAAGCAGTTACAATGAGTCACCTTAACTATAACTCACCCTAAACACGGCTTACTAATTACTGAAGTAGTTTAGCCATATAAACCTCATCCACAAAGCCACTATTGATGCGGCTGAATTGTTTACGGATGCCTTCTTGCTGATAGCCCAATTTTTTGTAGAGCCTAATTGCTGAGACGTTATCGGCAAACACTAAAAGTTCGATGCGGTGGATGCCATTATTAGCCGCCCATAACTGAGAACTCTCAAAAAGCTGTGAGGCAATCCCTTTTCCCTGATGTGCCGAAAGTGCGCCCACCATTAACGTACTGGTGTGTGAAAGGCTGGCCCAACAAGAGGTCTCTAACGATAAGAAGCCAGCAAGCGCACCCTCTTCTTCAGCGACAAACAATGTACTTCTCTCGTTCCCCAGAATACTATCGAATTGATTACCTGCATAGTCACCAAGGTTTTCTCGTTCCCCAGGCTTAGCACCCCACATCATTGACTCTTCATCAAGGGTTGCACGCAATTGTCTATATGCTGCGCGGTCGGTGTGCACTATTTCACGAATATTCATACTTACCCTCTATTGTCGTATTTGTAGGCCAATCACTTAAGTTTATTAGCTTACACTAGCTAGAATACCCTAGCGCGCAATGCCGTGTCATTGCTGTGTTAATGAGACTATTGAAAAACCAAAAAAAAGACCAGCATAAGCTGGCCTTCATGAGTTTACGAGAAGCTTAGGCTACTCGTAAACCATACTCTTCGCTGGCATCTTGCAACCAAAGAAAAAAGTAATCAGAAAAGCTACGCCGGATCACAAAATCCATAGAACCATCTTCTAGCTTGCACATAGTAGTGCCGGTTTTGGCGAAGGTAGTTTGTACTACCTTGCCTGCTGGAAAGTTAGATTCGTGGCAATCGTACACGGTAGACTTTTGCAACAGTTCCGCTAAACCAGAGCCCGACAAATTAACCAAGGTTTGGGCACTGCTTATATCGGTGATTGCAATGTGCTGGCCATCCATCGCAGATCTTAGATCAGCTTCAAGCTGGCCTTGAGTGCCGCTAGCCACAATTAACAACCATTCATTAGGGCATAACCAATAAACCACTGTATCGCCATTACGCACACTTGTATTGGCTCTAGTTGGCAAAGCCACACCTAATACAGACTCGACAGCCACCATAAACGCGGTATCTTGTGGGTTACCACGTAAGTTCACATGACCACGGAACTTGTCTTCTTTCATAACTACGCCAGCATCAGTAGCATTAGTGTGGACTGCGTGGTGGTGTAATGATGATTCCATCATATCCTCTGCTGACAAATTGGCTGATAAACTAGTCATTGTGATGATCTCCTTTTGGATCATAAAACACTGGGCTACAAATTTCAGCAGCCAATACGCGACCATCTGCTTGGGGAAAGTATACCGTTTGACCCATACGATCAGATCCACCTTTTACGGTACCCATGGCAATGCCATGGCCTAAACACTCACTCCAGTAGCTAGAAGTAACGTGGCCCATCATATCCATTGGGATAGGCTGGTTAGGATCCATTACAATTTGTGAACCTTCTGGAATCACTACAGTAGGGTCCTTAGGCTTTAAACCAACCAACTGCTTACGATCTGTACGTGCGGTATCTGGACGACTAAAGGAACGTTCGCCTAAAAAGCTAAACTCTTTAGTTTTACCAACAGCCCAGCCCATCAAACAATCATAAGGGGTCATAGACCCATCAGTATCTTGGCCGGCTATAATAAAGCCTTTCTCTGCACGTAATACGTGCATAGATTCGGTGCCATAGGGCGTAATGCCAAACTCTTCACCAGCTTCCATCAGCTTCTTCCACATGTAATGCCCTTGGTCTGCAGGCACGTTCACCTCAAAGGACAATTCACCAGTAAAAGAGATACGGAAGATACGTGACTTAATACCAGCAACGGTACCTTCACGGTAGTCCATAAACTTCATAGCTTGTGCGGAAAGGTCTACATCGGTGCACAGCTTTTCTAGCACTTTACGAGAATTAGGTCCAGCAAAAGAACACGTAGCCCACTGGTCTGTTACTGACGTAAAGTACACCTCTAACTCTGGCCATTCAGTTTGATGCCATAACTCTAACCAACCCAACACAGCAGCAGCGCCGCCAGAGGTAGTGGTCATTAGGAAATGAGTATCACTTAAACACGCCGTTACGCCATCATCAAAGATCATGCCGTCTTCTTTAAGCATTAAGCCATAACGACACTTACCCGGGGCTAACTTAGTCCATGCGTTGGTGTACACACGGTTAAGGAACTCACGGGCATCCTTACCCTGAATGTCGATCTTACCTAAAGTAGATGCATCTAGCATGCCTACACTGTTACGCACTGCTAAACATTCTCGGTTAAGAGTTTGTTGCATGGTTTCGCCAGCTTGTGGGAAGTACCAAGGGCGTTTCCACTGACCTACGTTTTCAAATTCTGCGCCATTGGCTAAGTGCCATGGGTGCATAGCTGTGTGACGTGCCGGGTCTAACAACACACCAATGTCACGGCCGCCCATAGCGCCAAAGGTCACTGGCGTGTATGCAGGACGGAATATAGTAGTGCCTGTTTCAGCAATAGTTTTATTTAACGTCTTAGCCACAATAGCCATGCCGTTAACGTTACCTGTTTTACCTTGGTCGGTGCCAAAGCCCATAGCGGTATAACGCTTTACATGCTCAATAGATTGGAAACCTTCTCGGGCAGCAAGCTCTATGCCAGCAGCAGTAACGTCGTTTTGAAGATCAACAAACTGCTTAGGTGCCCGACTACTGGGCTTAGTGTGCGGTACTATGTAAAGCGCTTGTGCAGCTCCTTCAGACTCGTCACCACAATCAAATACTTGAGTTGACTGCGTACCAGCAGCATTGGCACCCGCTTGAACGCCAGCATTTAATGCTTGTGATAAACGGTACTCACCAGCAATAGCACCCGCTAGGTGTTGGTTTTGAATAGTTGGGCCAGGTACAAAGCCTGCCACGTCTTCTTGCCACACTGGGCGGCTACCCGTATGGCAGCTTAAGTGAACCACAGGGCTCCAACCACCAGCAACAGCGACTAGATCACAGCTTAATGTTTTGCCTGCGCCCACTAGCTTGTCGCCAGCTTCATCTAAAGGAGCAACAATAACATCAGTGACTCTTTTACTACCTTGGGCTTCAATTACACCGTGGCCTGCCATCACTTCAATGCCAGCTGCCTTAGCAGCTTGCACAAGGCGACCATCTGGCGCATGCCGTGAATCAACTACAGCCACAACAGTTCGGCCTGCAGCTTGAATATCTAGTGCAGTTTGGTAACCAGAATCGTTAGTGGTCATTACTACACAGCGCTGACCAGGTACTACAGCATAACGGATAATGTAAGTAGACACAGAGTTAGCTAGCATAATGCCAGGTAGATCGTTGTTACCAAATACTAATGGCCGCTCGATTGCACCCGTAGCTAGTACCACCTGATGGGCACGGATACGATGAAGGCGCTGACGTGTGCCTGTGAGGGCCACCGGGCCTAAGTGATCGGTGCGGCGTTCTAAAGCACACAAGAAGTTATGATCATAGTAACCAAAAGCCGTGGTACGCGGCATGGATGTTACGTTGCTCATGCGAGCTAGCTCACTAGTGGCTTGTTCCGCCCAAGTCGCAGCTTCTACACCATCAACAGTTTGGTTACTGGCAAGTAAAGTACCACCAAATTCGTTTTGCTCATCGACGATAATAACACGCTTGCCGCTACGACCTGCCTCCAATGCCGCAGCTAAACCTGCAGGGCCTGCACCAACAACCATGACGTCACAATGAACGTTAACTTTATCGTAGGTATCTGGGTCTGGATCAAGGGATAACTTACCAAAACCAGCAGCTTTACGAATAAATTTTTCGTAGGTCATCCACATGTTTTGTGGTGCCATGAAAGTTTTGTAGTAAAAACCAGGGGGCATCATCTTGCCACCAATTTTACCCACCCATTCCATAAGATCAAATTCAACGCTTGGCCAACCGTTAGTGCTGCTAGAAATTAGGCCGTCAAACAACTCAACTTGAGTAGCACGGGGGTTAGGAATAGTTTCGTTGCCTTTGTGCAACTGCATCAAGGCATTAGGTTCTTCAGCACCGTGGCCTAAGATGCCACGGGCGCGGCTGTACTTAAAACTACGGCCTACAATGCCAACACCGTTGGCCAACATAGCAGAAGCTAAGGTGTCGCCATCAAAGCCTTGAAAGGTTTTACCATTAAAGGTGAAGCTCATTGGCTTAGAGCGATCAATCCGACCGCCTGTTGCGATGCGATTAACTTGGCTCATGATGCGTCTCCCTGAGCAGCAGCTTTGGTTGGCGCAGCTTTGGTTGGCGCGGTTACAGTCGGTAATTCGCCCATTTTATAAGTCTCATGAATTTGGTAGCTATGGGTGTCACGTGTGGCGTTAAAATAACGCCGACAGCCTGCAGCGTGATACCACATTTCGTGGTGAATACCACGTGGGTTCGAACGGAAGAACATATA
The DNA here is from genome assembly GCA_913052465.1 of uncultured Oceanospirillaceae bacterium. Classification (GTDB taxonomy): domain Bacteria; phylum Pseudomonadota; class Gammaproteobacteria; order Pseudomonadales; family Balneatricaceae; genus Njordibacter. The sequence goes on along the minus strand of CAJXEN010000083.1, from coordinate 2,865 downwards.
GTCACCCCACACTTCATCACTAATAGAGGCTGGGTCTTTTGGACGTTCGATGTGTGCTTCACCAGTGTAGGAATACTCTTCCTCTTCACGGATTTCTTCACAATAAGGGCAGTAAATATGATGCATGTATAAGTCTCCTTATTATCAAGAATTAGTGAGCAACGCCGGCAGCGCCATGCTCGTCGATTAAGTGGCCAGTATTGAAGCGATCCAAACTGAAGGGTGCAGCCAACGGGTGGGCTTCATCGTGAGCTAAAGTGTGAGCAAACACGTGGCCAGAGCCAGGCGTTGCTTTAAAGCCACCCGTGCCCCAACCGCAGTTGAAAAATAAACCCTTAATGCTAGTTTTGGAAATAATAGGGCACGCATCTGGACACGTATCGACCACACCACCCCAAGCACGATTCATCCGCACACGACTAAACATAGGGAATAATTCACAGATAGCAGACAAGGTGTGTTCTACCACATGGAAACTACCCCGTTGACCATAGCCATTATAAGAGTCTGTGCCAGCACCAATGACCAAGTCGCCTTTGTCAGATTGACTTACGTAGGCGTGTACCGCGTTAGACATAACAACAGTATCAAGAATTGGCTTAATCGGCTCGGACACTAGGGCTTGAAGTGGCCGCGATTCAATCGGTAACCTTAGGCCTACCATAGCTGCCATCACACCTGAGTTACCGGCGGTAACACAGGCTACCTTTTTAGCACCAATAAAGCCTAAAGTGGTTTGCACACCCACTACAGCGCCTTCTTCTGTAACAATGTCTACAACTTCACATTGTTGGATAAGATCAACGCCAAAGCTATCTGCTCCCCGAGCAAAACCCCATGCCACAGCATCATGACGTGCAACACCAGCAGTGGCCTGCCACGACGCACCTAATACTGGGTACCGAATGTCTTGAGAATCGTTAATAATAGGCACGATTTCTTTAACTTCTGCAGTATTTAATACCACGCCATCAATACCGTTCAAACGGTTAGCGTTAACACGCCGCTCAATATCACGCATGTCTTGCAGGGTGTGGCCTAAGTTCAAAACACCACGTTGACTAAACATCACGTTGTAGTTTAAATCTTGGCTTAAGTCTTTCCACAGGTCTAAAGAGTGGTCGTATAACTTAGACGCCTCGTCCCAAAGGTAGTTGGAGCGCACAATAGTAGTGTTACGTGCGGTATTACCACCACCTAGGTAGCCTTTTTCCAACACAGCTACGTTAGTGATGCCATGTACTTTTGCCAAGTAGTAAGCCGTAGCCAAACCATGGCCACCACCACCAACGATGATTACATCGTATTCTTTTTTAGGCTGAGGGCTGCGCCATGCGGCCTGCCAGTTTTCATGATGGCTAAGGGAGTGTTTAAAAAGGCTAAAGCCTGAGTACTTTTTCATTGTTTCATCCACGTGTTTCGGTGCAATGCTGCAGTGAGTCTGATATTCGCCTATGTATTGTGCTAAAAGCCAGCCCAAGGCTCTTATTCAATTGCGACCCAAATAGAAGCATGCAGACAAAGCCCTAATTAATTACTAGGGTTGATGACTAAAGTTAAAGAGTTAAATTAATGCAACACATCTGATCTACGCCAAGTCACATAGGGCTAAAAATGCAGTACAATCACCCCATATTGTGACGCACACTAGGTAACACCAGCATGCAAGTTTTCGGCATTGTCGGATGGAAAAACAACGGCAAAACCACCCTAACAGAGCGGCTTATTAGCCAGCTTACACTTATGGGTTATAAAGTATCATCTGTTAAACATGCACACCATAACGTAGACATTGATGAGCCAGGTCGTGACAGCTATCGCCACCGTGTGGCGGGCGCGACGCAAACTCTGTTAGCCACAGATAAACGCTGGGCGTTAATGCACGAATACCGCGACCAAGACACGCTCGAACTGACGCAATTATTACACTTATTTGAACCCTGCGATCTAGTGATTGTGGAAGGTTATAAAGGCGCTGATCACGCTAAACTGGAGGTGGTGCGCAACCTTAACCAGCGGGGGTTCTTGGCTGATCAAATGCCCAATATTGTGGCCATAGCGACGGATAAAGATGATTTAACGATAAAACTGCCGCAATTGGACATTAACAACATTCAACAAGTGGCGGATTTTGTATTACAGCATACGGGGCTAGTCGCACCCCCTACTGAACCTAACAAAGCCAGCAACGATTGTTATAGTTCAGATCAACAGCTACTACCGGCCTCTGTTGTATGGCAGCGTATGCAAGAAGCCGTTTCCACCCTGGTGTCATCTGAAATTTTAGCGATTGAAGAATGCATTAACCGCCGCTTAGCCGAAAATGTGACTACTGCGTACGATAGCCCTCGTTTCAATAACGTTGCTGTAGACGGCTATGCCTTTAGCTATGATGATTTAACCAACACCAAAAGTTCTGGCTTGCCATTGTTGCCGTTAATGACACAAGAAGCCAACGCTGGTGGCAGTGCCAAAATTTCTTTAGCACGTGGCTATTGCATTCGCGTATTAACAGGCGCCAGAATGCCCTTGGGCGCAGATACGGTGGTGATGCAAGAAGATGTCATTATTACTCAGTCTAAGGACACTGCCGAAGGCATTAACAATGTAACTTTCCCAAACGATTGTAAGGCAGGCACTAACTGGCGCCCCAAAGGCGAAGACGTTAAGGCTGGCGATATTATCATCCATAAAGGCCAGCAAATACGCCCACAAGACATCGGCCTTGCTGCAGCCGCAGGCCACGCTAAACTTAGCGTTTACAAAAAAGTTAAAGTGGCACTATTTTCCACTGGCAACGAAGTGTACGAATTAGGTGAAGAGCTACCAGAGGACGGTATTTACGACGTTAATCGCCATTTGCTT
>CAJXEN010000082.1 GCA_913052465.1 uncultured Oceanospirillaceae bacterium | reverse complement strand
GACAATAACGAAAGTTATGTGGACATTGTTGGCCACGTCACATTTCGCCGCCCCAATATGATTGCTCAAAGTGACGATCTCAGCTTTAATATGGCTGATTCCTCAGCTCAGCTGAACCAAGCTCAGCTCGCACTCCCAGACAATGAGCTTAGGGCCACTGCTCAATCTATTAATTACCACAGTGACGAGACCGTCACTATGAATGAGGGTAGCTTCACCTTTTGCCCTCCGGGCAATAACGCATGGGGCATACATAGCAAAAAAATAGATTTGGACCCACAGGCAGGTTTTGGTGTGGCTCAAAATGCCATCCTAAAAATTGGTGTGGTGCCCGTATTCTACTTACCGTGGATGAGTTTCCCAATAGGCGATCAACGTAGGTCTGGTTTTTTGTTTCCTACCTTAGTGAGCTCAACACAGATGGGGTTAGATATTACAACACCCTATTACCTTAATATTGCACCTAACTATGATGCCTTAATCACCCCTAGATTTACAGAATTACGCGGCAACAGCATTGCAACCAAACTAAGACATTTAGGCCCGCAAAGTGATCAAGATTTGTATGTTAACTGGGTTGTTAGCGACCCAGAATCAACGCGAAATCGATGGCTAATAGAATACAACAATAGTACCGAAATCAGCCCTAGCCTCTCCAGCTCGACGCATATAAAACGCGTCAGCGATGGTGAATTATTTGACGATTATGGTTTAAGCCAAGATTCCAGTGAAAGCAGTGCTATAGTTAGTAACGCTAAGATTAACTACCAAGGCCGTGCCGCTTTGCTAAACAAAGCCAGCTTGGCTGTTATTACTCATCAAAACTTGACCACTGGGGTGCCTACCTATGATCAACTACCCCACGCAACCCTTGCTGGTGGGATTGTGATCGGCCAACAGGCACAAGTGATTATCGCCGACTACAACATAGACCTAAGCCGTTTTACCAGAGACACAGAAGGCTTAACAGGTAGCAACAAGATCACCGGCACGCGCACCCACCTAACACCCACTTTAAATACGTCTTGGGTTAATGATTATAGTTTTTTCAAACCTAAGATTAGCTTACCTGTCACCCATTACCTGCTGAGTGATACACCTTCAAATATTGCCTCTGCTAAAACACGCGTTATCCCTCAACTAGAAATTAATAGCGGTTTGTTGTTCGAGCGCAATCTAAATAATGGCTATCGACAAACACTAGAACCTAGATTTTATTATGCCTATGCACCCTACCAGCAGCAAGATGACGTGGCGATTTTTGATACCAGTGCAACCAGCAAACCCTTTTATCAACCTAATCGATTTAATAGTTATGATCGCATAGGCGACACTAATCGCGTTACCCTAGGCCTAGACAGCCAATTTTTAAGTGCTAAAGGTTGGCAAAAAGCCAAGCTATCCGTAACGCAAATTCACTACCTTAGTGATCGTAAAGTACAGTTAAGTAGCACTAGCGCGCCTAGCACTGAAACTTTCACGCCAATCTATGGTCACATGAGTTACCAATTTACGCCTGATTGGAGTTCTAGTATCAATATAGATTGGAGCCCTAATTCTGGTAATGTTGAAGCCACCAGCGCAACCATGAAATACCAGGTTAATAACAATAAAATTATTGATATAAAATACACTGAAACGTTGAACAGCACCCAACAAGGTGAAGTGTCTTTAATTTGGCCAATAGCACCGCAGTGGACCTTCATCGCTAAACACAAAGAAGACCTACGCAACAAGCAATTGCAGGATGAAATCTTAGGTATAGAATACTCCAACTGCTGCTGGAAGGGCCGCTTGGTAAGCCGTAATTGGCTAGTGGACCAAACCAAAGGTATGGAACACGGCGTGTTTTTTGAGCTCTCGCTCAAGGGCTTGGGTGCCAGCGACAAACAATTGACCAGCGGCAACAAAGTACGCATGGCAGATTTTATGAAAGGAATTACCGGCTACAATGAATACACTCAGTAAATGGGGCATCAGCCTAGGCTTAGTTTTAGGATTAACATCGTCTTTTTCTGTTTTTGCGGCACAACAGCTTGACAGCATTGTAGCCATCGTTAGTGACGACATCGTATTACAAAGTGATTTATCATTTCGCCTTGTACAAGTGAAGCAGCAGCTCACCAATGATAGTACTGCAGCGCCAGATGAAGTGGCACTTACTAGCCAGGTGCTAGACCAGCTCATTATAGAAAATTTGCAATTGCAGTTAGCTAGCAAACGAGGCGTTCGTATTGCCGATGCAAGCTTAGACTTGGCCATAGAACGTATCGCTAAAAATAACCAACTGTCACCTACTGAGCTTGAGCAGGCCGTTGCCGATGGTGGCGAGACCATGGTGCAATTTCGGGCCAAAATTCGCCAAGAATTAACCATTAACGAAATACAAGCAGCCTCAGTTAACCGCCGCATTCGTATTAGTGAACACGAGATAGATCGTTATTTGTCATCAAATAAAGGCCAGAAACTAGCCGATACCGAGTATGAAATTGGCCATATATTAATCAATTTGAGTGCACAGCCTGACGCCCAAGAACTTGCTAAAGCGCAACAAAAACTGGACATTATTAACAGTGCTTTGGAACAAGGTGCTGAGTTTGAAAGTATCGCAGCAACCTACTCTGACGCCCTAAATGCTTTAAAAGGTGGTAACTTAGGTTGGCGTAAAGGTAGCCAACTGCCGGAACTATTTGCTGAACCTGTTAAAACAATGGCTGCTGGCGAAGTAAGCTCGCCGATCCGTAATGGTAGTGGTTTTCATATTATTATGTTGATCAATACGCGTGGCGTTAGTGTTCAAACTGTGGCTCAAACCAAAGCTAATCACCTGTTGATATTACCCAACGAAATTCGTTCACTAAGCCAAGCGCAGGATCTTATTAACGAACTCCACCAACGGTTGGTTAATGGTGCAGATTTTTATGACCTTGCTCGCACCTTTAGCGATGACGCCAACTCAGCCCCCAGCGGTGGTGATTTGGGCTGGTTAAATTCGGACCAGCTCCCAGCTGTTTTGCAAATGCCGCTAGATCTACTTGCCGTAGAAGAGCTTAGCTTACCAATTCAAAGTGAAAATGGCTGGCATTTATTGCAAGCTGTTGAACGCAGAACCAAAGACGTTGGCCAAGCTAACCTGCGTTTTCAGGCTAAACAAGAAATTAGACAAAGCAAGTTTGCTAACGAGTTAGAAAACTGGCTGCGCGAAATTCGCAACAAAGCCTACATAGAGATCCGTTAACTATGAGGCGACTACTGGTGACTGCAGGAGAACCTGCAGGTATTGGCCCTGATCTGTGCTTAACCTTAGCCGGAAAGCCAAGTACTGCAATGCAGGATGCTGAAATCGTTATTGTGGCAGACATGGGCTTGCTGCAAGATCGTGCAACATTGCTAGGGTTAACTATCGACTTTTGCCATATAACCCTAGAGCAGACCATTACCCCTACAGTACCTAACCAGCTTAAAGTGTTGCACGTGCCTTTAAAGGTTGAAAGCCGCCCTGGGCATTTAGATGCCGACAACAGCGATTATGTGTTGAACACCCTTAATATCGCATGTGACGCTTGCCTTAGTGGCAAAGCTAACGCCATAGTGACAGCGCCAGTTCATAAAGGCATTATTAATGATGCCGGAACTGTATTTAGGGGACACACGGAGTATTTGCAAACCCGCTGTAAAGTAGACCAAGTGGTAATGATGCTAGCTTGTGATGCCATGCGCGTTACTCTAGCGACCACCCACCTGCCTTTGAAAGATGTGTCTGCCGCGATTACGCCAGAATTGCTAAGTAAAACTTTACACATTATCGCTGCCGAGTTAACCAGTAAATTTGGCATTACAAGGCCTTGTATTTATGTGTGTGGTCTTAATCCCCACGCAGGTGAAGATGGTCATTTGGGCTCTGAGGAATTAAATGTCATTGTTCCTACCTTAAAACAGTTGCGTACCCAGGGATTAAACCTTGTTGGTCCTTTACCAGCAGACACCTTATTTAGCCCAAAAAATTTAGCAAAAGCAGACGCCGTATTGGCTATGTATCACGATCAGGGCCTACCAGTGTTAAAGTATGCCGGTTTTGGCGACGCTGTGAACATCACTTTGGGATTGCCCATTATTCGCACCTCGGTAGACCACGGCACCGCATTAGATCTAGCAGGTACTGGACAAGCCAAAAGCAGTAGCTTGTTAAAAGCTGCACAAAGCGCATTACAGCTTTCTCTTTACATTTAGGTCGCCTAACATACGAGATTTTTATGGCCAATCAAACCCCTAAAAAACACCAAGCGCGTAAGCGATTTGGTCAAAATTTTTTACACGATCAAGGTATTATTCGGCACATTGTGGCCTGCATCAGGCCAAAACCAGAACAGCGTATTGTTGAAATTGGTCCAGGCCTTGGAGCCATCACAGAGCACCTGCTTGCAACAACTGGCCACCTCGACGTAGTAGAATTAGACCGCGATTTACTGCCCTACCTGCGCATTGCATTTGCCAGCTATGGTGATAACTTACGTATTCACGAAGCAGATGCGCTGCAGTTTGATTTTCGCAGCCTAATTTCAGATAACCTGAGTGCAGATAGCCCAAGCACGACCGGCTCGAACACTAAGCAAGGTTTACTGCGAATTGTTGGCAACTTGCCATATAATATTTCCACCCCGTTAATTTTTCATCTGCTAAGCTATACTGATCTTATTACCGACATGCACTTCATGCTCCAAAAAGAAGTGGTGTTGCGCTTGGCTGCAGGCACAGGCACTAATAACTATGGCCGCCTAAGTATCATGGCGCAGTACTTTTGCCGCATAGATAACCTGTTTGAGGTACCACCAGAGGCATTTGATCCAAGGCCAAAAGTAGACTCTGCCATTGTCCGTATGGCACCTTACACCGAGTTGCCCCATACAGCGCATAACTTTAAGCACTTTGAGCAACTGGTTAAAAGTGGTTTTGCGCAGCGTCGTAAAACCTTACGTAATAACCTTAAAGGTATTGCTGATGACGAACAGTTGCAAAGTTTGGGCATTGACCCTAGCATTCGTCCTGAACGTTTAACCGTAGGCGATTTTGTCGCCATTAGTAACTTATTGATCCAAACACCTAGTTAGAGCCACCAAACACATGAGCACCTTAAGCAATAATTACGACCTTAACGTAGGCGTGAAAACAGAGTTTCTTGACGAGCAATCAGATCCTAGCCGTAATCGCTACGTATTTGCGTACAAGATCACCATCACCAACAGCGGCATTCAGAGTGCCCAACTTATGAGCCGTAAATGGATCATTACTGATGGCGACGGTAAAATTCAAGAAGTTACTGGCACGGGTATTGTAGGCCAACAACCTATTATTGAACCCGGTCAGCAGCACCAATACACCAGCGGCACTGTGTTAGAAACTAAAGTGGGGAGTATGAGTGGCTTTTACAGCATGGTGGCAGCAGATGGACACGAATTTTCTGCAGTTATACCCTCGTTTACCCTATCTTACCCAAACGCCCTGCACTAGCGCTCTATAACCATGGCCAGTTACGCAGTAGGCGATATTCAGGGCTGCTTAGCAGCTCTAAAGGACTTATTGAATAAAGTAGGTTTTACAACTGCTGATAACCTATGGGTTGCTGGCGATTTAGTAAACCGAGGGCCCCAGTCACTAGAGACTTTGCGTTTTATTAAAGCATTAGGTAAGCAAGCTAAGGTAGTACTTGGTAACCACGACCTGCATCTGCTGGCCCTTCACTCTAAAAATGCTCAGTTAAAACCCAATGATTCCCTGGCGCCTATATTTGCAGCCCATGACCGCAAGCCCTTGTTAACATGGCTGCAACAGCAGCCCCTACTGCATTATGACGCGCAGTTTGACACCGTAATGACCCATGCGGGCATTCCCCCTTGTTGGAACTTGCAGCAAGCCCAACAGCACGCACAAGAACTACATGAGCTATTGTGCAGTAAAGACGCGCCCTTTTTTTTCGCCAGTATGTATGGCAATCAACCCGATCTTTGGCACGATCAGCTTGAGGGTATGGACCGCTGGCGTTGCATAACCAACTATTTCACTCGTATGCGCTTTGTCACGTTTAACGGCCAACTAGATTTAACCCACAACGGCAAGGCTGATCTCAATACTAACATCGCGAATAATACTCAAGAGCCCCTGACTCCTTGGTTCAATTTACCGAGTGCCATAACTTCACGGCAAATATTTGGCCACTGGGCGGCACTAGAAGGTGAAACAGGCAAAGACCGTGTCATTAACTTAGACATGGGTTGTGTGTGGGGTGGCCACCTTAAATTGATGCGCTTAGAGGATGGCGAATGTTTTAGCGTAAAATGCCAATAGGTATCACTTGACCTAAATCACAATCAATAATTAGCCTTATCTAATATAAAATTGCACAAAACACAGCCAAGCACTAAACTGCTGCTATGCCCACCTTATGTAGGAATTGAATATGTCAGAAGTTACTTCCATTGCCCCTGCTGATGTTATGGAAAAAGTTAACCAAGGTGCCTACCTAGTAGATATTCGCGACTTAAATAGCTACCAAACCAGTCACATTAATAACAGCGAGCGTATTGATAACGACACTTTGCCAAACTTTTTACGCGAAGCAAACCTGGATAAACCGATTATTGTGTGCTGCTACCACGGTATAAGTTCCATCTCGGCAGCAGGTTTTTTATCTCAACAAGGGTTTGATGAAGTGTATAGTTTAGAAGGTGGTTTTGCTGCCTATTGTTTACAGCATCCAGAGCACTGCACTTCACCATGAGGCACTTCTACCGTGGCCGCTAGTCAGACCTATTTAGTGGGCGGTGCTGTGCGCGATCAGCTGCTTGGGCTAGCTGTGCACGAGCGCGACTATGTGGTGGTGGGAAGCACACCCGAGGCCTTATTAGCCTTAGGCTATACCCAAGTGGGCAGAGATTTTCCGGTGTTTTTACACCCCAAAAGTAAAGAAGAATACGCCTTAGCTCGTACCGAACGTAAAGCGGGCCAAGGGTATAAAGGCTTTGCAGTGCACGCCACACCTCAGGTTACTCTAGAAGACGACTTACTGCGCCGAGACCTCACTATCAACGCCATAGCTCAATCGTCTGAAGGCCAGCTCATAGACCCCTATGGTGGCCAAGAGGACATACAAGCAAAGCTTCTGCGCCATGTGTCTGAGGCTTTTAGTGAAGACCCCTTAAGGGTATTAAGAACTGCTAGGTTTGCTGCCCACCTTCATCATTTAGGTTTTAGCATCGCAGCCAAAACTAAAGCATTATTGGCAACTATTACTTGCTCAGGTGAACTAGCCACACTTGCTAAAGAGCGCGTATGGCAAGAAACTCACAAGGCATTAAGCAGCCAGAGCCCATGGGTGTATTTTGAAGTATTAGAAGCTTGTGGGGCGTTACATGAACTAATGCCAGCCTTGGCAGACTTGCTTAACCGCAGGCCTCAAGCGTTAAACACGCTAAAGCTGTTGAGCGAATTCAACACCAACACTGATGTGCGTCTTTGTGCCTTACTGTACCAACTTAACAAACTTCAAATTGAACACCTAGCTGCGCAAATAAAGATACCTAATGTTCCCAAAGCGCTAGCGCTAGCCACCAGCAATCACCAACGTGCATTGCGCGCTTATACCGAGTTAGACGCAGCACAAAGACACCTATTGCTTAGCAACCTTGGCCTCATGCGCCACACCGAGTTATTGGATGAACTGTTGAGCCTGTGCCAAGCTATTACCCAAAACCAAGAACCTCTTTTTGGTTGGCTATCGCCAAAGCAACACATCTTAGAAGACTTAGCAAAGATACAAAGGGTAAAACCTAGCGAACTAATGTTGCAAGGTTTTAGTGGCAAAGCCCTCGGTGAGGCACTTAAAAAAGCACAGATAGAGTCTATCTAAAGCTTACTAGGTTATAAATAATCCTGCAAAAAATGCCTTTTTAGTTGTTACCTGTAAGCTTCATGGTTAAAAGCTGAACTGGGTAGACCTTAGGGTTTGACCCAGCTCACTGGATTGATTGAGTTGCCTCATTGTTTGAGCTCTGGTGGGGTGTATTAAATTGGGTGCAAGGTCTGCTAATGGCTGCAATACATAAGCGCAGCTCAATATATCCGGCCGTGGCACTTTAGCCGCTTCATCCACTGAATCACCAAATAACAGCAAGTCCATATCTAGGCCATGGCTACTGGGTTTATTATTTGAACCTGGTGACCTTATACGCCCATGTTTGGTTTCGGTAGCACGTATCCATGCTATCAATTGTGTGTGAGTCATTGCACATTCAAAGCCCACCACTAAATTAAGAAAATCTGGCCCATCCATACCTACAGCAGGGGCCTGGTAAACCGGAGAAATTTCTACATGACCAAAAGTAACCCTTAGTTCGCTGATACCGGCCCGAAGGCTATCTTGGGGTTCTATATTTGCGCCAAGGCCTAAATAAACCTGTGTCATTAGGCTGGCTTTAAACCGCGTTCAATCATTACACCTACATCACGCGCATTATCAATGGCATCGGGCTTACCCAGCTTGATGCGTACAAAAGGCACTGGAAATTGAGCCAGAATTAATGCCGCAATTTCTTCCGCCATAGTTTCAACCAGTAAGAACTCACTTTGCTCTACAAATTCGGTTAACCGATCTGATACGTCTTTGTAGCTCACAGTGCGGTCTATGTCTTCTGTAGCTGCAGAAACGCTAATATCCACCGCCATTTCCACATCTAAAACTACCTTTTGGCGAATCTCGCGCTCCCAATCAAAAATACCAATGACTGTGTCTACGGTTAGGCCATGTATATAAACTGTGTCCATTGTGAACTCTCTTTGTTTAATTCTTAATGTACTGTTACTGAGTTACCGCTGGTAGCTCATTTAAGGGCCACCTAGGTTTTACTTTAAGTGTTAAATCGTCAAACTGACCGGCAGCCAAACGTTGGGCACCCGCGTAAGCGATCATGGCGCCATTATCAGTGCAGTATTCTGGCCGGGGGTAATACACTTTTGCGCGTAATTTAGCTGTTTCTGCCTGTAATTTTTCACGCAAACGTAAATTGGCACTTACTCCGCCCGCCATCACCAAGGTCGATAGTCCTGTCTGCTGCAGGGCCCGACGGCACTTAATGGCTAAGGTATCAACCACAGCTTGTTGAAACGCCACTGCAATATCAGCTTTATCTTGGCCATTCAGCTGGCCTTGCTGTTTTTTAATGTCTTGAATAGCGTAAAGAGTAGCCGTTTTTAAACCACTAAAACTCATGTCTAATCCTGGTCGATCGACCATAGGGCGAGGGAATTTAAAACGTGCAGGATCTCCTAGCAGGGCCAATTTAGCTACTAAGGGGCCACCCGGATAATCTAAATCCATCATCTTGGCAACTTTATCAAAGGCTTCACCAGCAGCGTCGTCTAACGATTCGCCTAATAATTCATATTCGCCTAAAGACCTCACATGCACTAGCTGGGTATGACCACCAGACACCAACAACGCGACAAACGGCGGTTTAGGTGCGTTTTCTTCAAGCATAGGGGCCAACAAATGGCCTTCCATGTGGTGCACACCGATAGTTGGAAGATCCCAAGCCATACCTAACGCACGACCTGTAGCAGCACCCACCATTAGTGCCCCTATTAAACCTGGCCCAGCAGTATAAGCCACACCGTCTACATCACCGCAGGCTAGGCCCGCTTTATCAAACACTTCTCGTATTAAAGGTACCAGCTTACGGATATGATCCCGTGACGCTAACTCTGGCACTACGCCACCATATTCTGCGTGCACAGCCACTTGGCTATACAGCGCCTCAGACAATATGCCCTTTTGAGTATCGTATATGGCGACCCCAGTTTCGTCACATGATGTTTCTATGCCCAATACACGCATGAATAAGCCAACTAATACGATGATCTATAAGTAGGTGCGAATCTTACCTTTCATCAAGGCTAATGACCACACGTCCAAGAGTGATTTGCCCCATAGATTAAAAACACCTTTAACTTGATAGTAAATGGCTTGCAAATTGGCTTTACACTGGCCAACACATAAGAGTAAAATATGCGGCCTTAATCAGTTAGGAACACAACCTTAGGTCTACTCATACGACCACTAGGTAGTGAATAAAAAATACACTCGGATTACTGCCTAATGCAGCGTCCACAATTAGGAAAAGATATGCCAGCTGTAAAACTGAAAGACAACGAACCATTTGATATTGCCCTACGTCGTTTCAAGCGCGCTTGTGAAAAAGCAGGTACCTTAGCAGACGTTCGCAAAGGCGAGTTCTACGAAAAGCCAACTAGCGTTCGTAAGCGTCAAGCTGCTGCAGCGGTTAAGCGTCATGCTAAAAAACTAGTACGCGAAAACCGTCGTCACGTTCGTTTATACTAGGTTGTACTACCTAATATAAACCCTGCACGGCCTGCTTTACAGCCTTATAAACACGGGTTGATCTGTAAGAATATACAGCAAAGCAAATAAAAGGAGCGGTTTTTCAGTTACCC
>CAJXEN010000081.1 GCA_913052465.1 uncultured Oceanospirillaceae bacterium | reverse complement strand
TTCTAGTAACAGCCTGGCTGGTATGGTGACGATGCAGCCTCCTATAAGTACACCAGCAGCCACCATGGCACTGCTCATGCCTGCCAGTCGTTTTACCATGGCGCCAGAAATAACGTAGGATGCTGCGGCAGCAATAATAGCCAACTGAGGTAACAAATCCCCAACACCCTTGGTGAAAGTGTTTAGGCCGATAACGCATAACACGCCAATAAAGCCCATCAAAAAGCCTATTGTTTTATAACGGGTTATGCGCTCATTGCTACTGGTAAAGTGAGCCAGAAGTATAGCAATGAGTGGGCCTGTGGCCATAAAAATTGCAGCTCTACCAGAATCTAATGTCTGCTCACCCCAGGGAATGAGCATAAACGGTAGGGCGCAGTTGAAAAAACCTATCAACAAAAAGCTCATCCATATTGAGGCAGATCGCGGTAACCGGTCGCCCTTCATTAAGGCGTAGGCTAACAACACTAGAGCAGCAATAACAATGCGCCCAGCCGCAATACTAACAGGCCCAAACCCTTCTAAAGCATATTTGATCGCTTGAAAAGATGACCCCCAAACCATGCCTTGCAAGGCTAATAAAGTATAGGCTTGAAGGTTTGGATTTTTAATCATTGGTGGTGCTTCATTTGGAGAGCTTTGTGGTAGTGATGTTGGGCATTACCAATAATATTTTCAACCTTACAGCTCCACTGCATGAGTTGCACATCTTGGCCGTGGCCCATGATAATTTGTAAACCTAGCGGCATGTTATAATCATCCATCCCGCAAGGCAGAGTAGCGGCACAAAGGTATTGTAAATTGGCCACTTGGGTATTGCGTAGGGCCTTGAAATTACGCTCTTTGTATTGGGACATATTGGTGGCTACATAGGCCAAGGTTGGTGCACTTATGGGGCAGGTAGGGCACACCGCAAAGTCTACCTTTTCTAGAACAGCCTCTGCAGCTTTATTAAAGGTCTGTATGAGCGCATTTTTTTCAGCGACTTGAGCCGGGGCGTTAGCTAGGTCTAAGTCGGTAAGATGGGCAAAGCGCATTTTGGTGCTAGGTGCTAATTGATCAAACCAAGGCTTTCGGTCTTTGGCTTTTATAAATGCTGGAAACTCCAGAGCAGACAAACCGCCTTGTAAAAACAGCTGGTATGTTTCTCCAAGGTAAGGCCAATCTAATGCTACTAAAGTTGCACCAGCAGCTTGAAGCTGCGCCAATGCAGCTAATACCTTGGTGTCGATACTCCCTTCACAACCTTCAAATAGTGCTGTGATAACGCCAATACGAACACCTTCCATAGGTTTATCCCTAGTTTGGTCTATAGGCATATTTTGTTCAATAAAGGTCATGGGATCATCACGGGTGGCTGGGTCTAATACTGCAAACCCCCACAGTGCATCGGCAGCACTTAAGGCCAAAAGGCCTGCGGTATCGACACTGGGCGCTAGTGGCACAATGCCGTCTTTTTCCCACCTTAATGCACTTGTTTTAAGGCCAAAGGTACCGCAGAATGCCGCTGGAACACGCACCGAACCAGAGGTGTCTGAACCTAAGGCTAATTGGCAGGCTCCCATCCATAACGATACTGGTGCACCCGAACTAGAGCCACCAGGCACCCGGTGTTGTTGCGTATCAAATGGGTTTACTGGCACGGGCCAATGGGGATTAGTGCCAAGCCCGCCAAAGGCAAACTCTACCGTGTGGGTTTTACCACAAATATGTGCACCTGCATCGGTTAAGCGTTTAACCAAGGTACCTGAGGTATCAAATTCTTTTAGCGCCAAAGGTGAACCAGCATAGGTGTCAAAGCCAGTGACTGCATAAAGATCTTTAACCGACACACATACGCCAGCCAACAGTCCCTTAGGTGCTATAGGTGGTGGCTTTCCGATAGCTCTAAAAGCCTTTAGTTGCGGTTGATGTTGGTGCAATTTGCTGTAGGCGTCATCGATTAGAGCTAGGATAGATGTTTTATTCTGCCCCACTAACTTGTGAATGTATTTGATAGTGAAGATGGGGTTGCTAGTCATAAGTAAGTTACCCGCATTTGTGTACGTACTTGTTTTTTGTTTAAGGTTTGCATCGCAGGTGGGCCCAAGCAGCGCCCAGGCGACTGTGCTGTTGCTAAAAAACTACCACTTGTCGGTATGCTGAATAAATATTTGACATCGCTGCTTATCGCTGATCATAGGTGCTCCTTGGGTGTCTGTAAAAACCATCGTTGCAATTTTCATGGGCTTAGCTTGCTAACATCCACTAAGGCGTAGGTAATGTACTGCGGTGGCGTTGCTCTCTAAACAAAACGTAAAGTCCGGCTGTAACGACAATGGCTGAACCGAGCAGCATATAGTTATCTACCTCTTCATTAAGAATAAATACGCCTACTAACATCGCAAACAATAAGCGTGTATAGCGCAATGGGCTAATGACAGATATTTCGCCTGAACGCATGGCTTTAGTGGCATAGTAGCTGCCACCTGAAGAAAATATAATCATCCCTAGCAGATAGCCAGCCGCTTCAAGAGAGGGTGTTTTAGTGCCTCCAAACCACATCATAACTAAGCCAATAAGCACAAATGTCATGGCACCGTATAGAGCTAACACAGCAGCAGAAATAGTTACAGGTGACAAGCGTGAACCTACATCGCGCATGGACATACCAATGACTGCCAGCACTGCGTATAGAGAGAACACATCAAAGCTGTCTAAACCGGGCCTAATTATAAGCAACACTCCAGCAAAGCCAATAACTACTGCAAAAAGGCGATGGATACCTACTTTTTCACCCAAAAAAATGAATGAAATTAAGGTCATCAAAAGAGGCAGGGTTTGTAATATGGCTGCCACGGAAGTAAAAGCAGAGTGGATGAGTGCCAGAAAAATGAATATTACCGCAACAGCTTCGCCTACTGTTCGCATTAATACTGCTGGTATAAAAAATTGACGTGTTAATACTGTTTCTTGTTTACGTTTGGCGATGGACCAAAATAGGGTGCAGCAGCCTAAACCTAAAATGAACATTACTTGCCCTGTGGGTAGCAACTCACAAGCCCATTTTAATGTCAGGTCTGCTAGGGTGAATGATGCCATGGACAAGGTCATGTAAAGCATGCCGGTAAGGTTTTTTGAAGAGCTAGGCATAGGGCAATCTTGGACGGAAAAAAGAGCGACTACTATAACTATTTTTTTAAGGGATGGCACTAGTTAGAACTAACACTTTGCAGACTGAAGCTTTGTTGTCAGACAGAGTACTTTTGGTTGGATTGGCGGTTTATTAGATGCCAATGTATGTGATTTAAATGGTTAACACAATTAATTCAGAAAGTGTGCTGGCATTAATTAAGCCCCAGATAGTAGTTTTGCCAACAACTGGTATTGAAGAGACTCTAGCAATTTATTAAATAGTTTCATCACCACTCATAGCAGCCTCTAAACGTTCTCGTAATAACTCCACACGACTGCGGTTAGCACCCATGTCAGATTTACCAACACGAGAAGCACTTTTTACTTGTACTTGCTTTTTCGTAGGATCAAACAGTAACTCTACATCGTCGATGAAGCCCATTAAAGGGCTTGTGAACTGGTAGTGCCTATAGCGTTCATATTCCGTTATTAATATGGCTTGGGGCATTTCACCAACAACCTTGCTAAGCATTAACCATGCTAATTCTTCTGTGTCATGGGTGTTAAGAGGCGCTATGTATTTCTTTTTCTGAGTGGTTTGACTACTGACACAATTTGGATTGCTGCCACACTCAGAAAAGCCACCATTAACTAAGCCAAGGCTCTGTGGGTGGGAGTATTCTGCGCTATACCAGCGAGAGCAAATAATCGTTACCATCACTAACACCATCAATGTGACTAAGCTGACGATAACCAATCGCTTATGTTTCATATCTGTCTCTTCATATTAGAGCGTCTAAGGCTGGTATTGTCATTTATAATAATAAAATTTGCTACTTACTATTAGCTCTGGCGTGAAAAATAAAACCAATTGAATTCATCAATAATTGAGCCCCCAGTATTGATGTAATACCGGTTGGGTCGTAAGGGGGGGCTATTTCAACCAGATCTATACCCACTATGTTGCCACCATTACGTACAGCAACCGCCTGAATAATTTCCAGCACTTCGTAATACTGAAAGCCACCATGACTAGGTGTACCAGTACCAGGTGCTATTGAAGGGTCAAAGCCATCGATATCAATAGTAATATAATAAGACTCAGCATCTGGAATTAGATCAACTACGCCTTGCGTACCCAGTCGTCGTACGTCACGTACTGATAAAATATTAGAACCAGCAGCACGTGCAGCATCATAATCAGATCGATTTGATGAGGAAACATTACGGATGCCCATCTGTGTCATGCCAGTAATATGGTTCATTTCTGAGGCACGCCTTAGTGGATTGCCGTGCCCATAACGCACACCATGACGCTCATCAACAAAATCAAGATGCGCATCAAAATGCAAAATATGGATGGGCCCCATGTCGGCAAAGGCTTCAATAATTGGTGCATGTACAGAGTGGTCTCCTCCGATGGATACAGGCATTGCACCACTTTGGAGGATCTTCCTTACGGCTGCATAGGTATTGCTGTGGCTTTTTTCCATATTAGTATGAACAATATCAACATCACCAACGTCTACAATACGACATTGATCTTGCGAGAGGTAAAGTTTGTCGTCTTCAAAATCATAAGCCCCACCATGCCCAAACGAAAACAAAGTTGAAGCCTCACGCACACCGCGTGGTCCAAATCTGGCTCCAGGTCGCCATTGAGTTCCCATATCGTTTGGCACACCCAAAATAGCTACATCGGCATCAATATTATCCCAGTCGGTACAAACGGGTGACTTGGCAAAAGTACAATGCCCTACAAAAGGTAAGTTTAATCGACCTGTATCGTAATCATTCGCCATTGTCTTTGCTCTTTAAATAGTTTCAAGCTCACTGTAAAAGAAATTAAATATTGATATAATAATGATAAACCTATATAAACATCGGTATAAGCCGAATTAAATTATGCAGCAAGTCAGCGATATTGACCTTAGATTGTTACAGGTATTCCTTACTATAGTAAGGTGTGGCAGCTTCGCTGCCGCTCAACCCATACTCAATATTGGCCAGCCAACCATTAGCGAACATATGAATAAGCTAGAATCGCGTGTGGGTGCAAGACTGTGTGAGCGCGGACGTGGCGGATTTAGGCTCACTGAATCAGGACGGCAAGTGCACCAAGCAGCGCTGCGCTTATTCAATTCAATTGAGGATTTTCGCCATGAAGTCAGTGATATAGACAAGCAGCTTCGTGGTACATTAAACATTGGCATGATCGACAATACGATTACTAATATGGATTCGCCATTACCCTCAGCCATTAGTCGCTTTAACCAGCGTGGCCGGGATGTGCAGATCCACATTGAGGTAAAGCCACCGTTAGAATTAGAACAAAGCGTTTTGCATGGACGCATACATGCCGCCATTGGACCCTATTCAGTCCATATATCAGGTCTAGACTACCGCCCAGTATTCGAAGAAAAACAACTGTTGTATTGCAGTAAAAACCACCCCTTTGCTAGCCTTTTAAGGCTTGATGCCAAAACAATCCGAGACGCTCGTATAGTGGCGCGAGGATATATGCATGCTGTTGATTTAAAAGTGCTTGGTGTCAGCTCATCAGCCGCACTAATCGATAATGTAGAGGCTCAGGCTATGCTTATTCTTACTGGACAATACATCGGTTTTTTGCCGTCACACTACGCTAAACAATGGGTTGTTAAGAACGAGTTAATAACATTAATGCCGGAGAAGTTTCACTATTCTTCAAGTATGGAGTTAATTGTTAAATCCGGTGGGTTCCGATCTCAGGTATTGCAGGCATTTTTAGATGAGCTGTAAATATAAATAGCAGCCAACCAACTTTGTCACTACTTGCTAAGCGAGAACGAGGTGTCTGCCAACCTTTTGTGTATTTCGCCAACTTAGTCTAGTTTTAAGCTGAAGTTTTAGTGAGTATCATTATAACAGGCTTTCAAAAGTATCGATCTAAAGTTAACTTAATGTAGTCGTCTTGAGCAAAAATTGAAGCAGGATCGTTACTATTCGCTGTAGAAAATGCTCTGGCTTCGACAGACACTTTCAAGTCATCCCCAATGCGACGGTTGCCAGTAACTGAAATACTACTGGTGTGGAAATCTAAGTCATAAATTACACCTGCTAGTATGGTTGTACTTTGAGTATTATTTAGATCAAACCTTGCGCCAATACCGACATCGTTTTGCATGACACTATTGGCTTGTTTACCTCGTTGATCTTTGCCATATTCAAAAAGAACCCCTAAATCTGTAGCAGATTCTTGCACACCATAAAATGTGTACTCCACACCAAGTTGACTGGCCCAATAATTTTTAATGGCATTAGCCTAATAGATGACCTCACCTTTCCACAGCCAACTATCCATTATCGCTTGACCGTCTAACCCTAATTGTTCCATTTGTTGATAGTGTGCGCTTAATCCATTAATGCCATTATGCGCTATAGCTTTGTATTGCGGTGTGCGATCAGTGCCTCTGTACCAGTGGGCACCCATGTCATAGATATCGAAGGAATGGCTCCAGCGCGCAGCTAGATCTATATGTTTGTCATTGTCTAAGGCTTCATAGGTGGTGGTATCACTATCAACCACTAAGCCTGCTCTAAATCTACCATTAATACCTGCAGAGGTTCGCTCTCTAAACCCTGGTAAAACGTAAAGGTCTACAATGCCCCAATTGTTCACTAAAGAGAGGTTAACCATGGGCTGGCCAAGCTTGTGGGCTTTATCTAAGCCTTCAACAGTGTCTTTTTGGTTGATGATATCAACAATGTTTTGAAATTCTGTCACCCCCCAAAATACGCTACGAACACCACTTCTCAGCTCCCAGTTATCGTTGTAGTGTTGCCAACTTAGCTCTCGAATATCGGTGTGAGTTCGTTCAGAATCGCGCTGGTCTTTTCTAAAAAAAGGCTTAAATGTTAAGTTATCTTGCTGGTCATTCCATTCCCAATACAGTTCAGGTTCAACCGAAAATGAAAGGTTAGTGCGGTAGTCTTGATTAAAAAACTGACCGTCGTGAGCATACAGCGTTGCTTCGGTACTTATTTTTCCAGTGGCTTCAAAGAATAGCTCATCGGCTGAAGCAGGTTGCATAAGTAACCCGCAGCCAATCCCTATCCATAGTATCTTGTTCATCTTAACGTGCTCGTTTTAGAGTGTTTTTGTTAAAATCTGAGTCTGATAAGCCATTACCAAACTGGTATTGGTTATAGCTTAAATCCGTACTTTTTTTAGATTGGTGATTAACCATCTTTATTGAACTGGGCCGCCAGAATGTACCCTTATATTGTTGGTATTGTTCAGTCGTTAGCGTTTTAAGTAAGCTGTTTTTGCGATCATAAAAATCTGTTTTTAGTGTGCGATATTCTGCTTTATCTATCCAGACTATGCGTTTTGTGTAGCCTGAGTTCTTATCTGTTGGATATTGCTCTAAAACAAAACATGTACCGATAGAACATGCCTCTTCCTTAATAAGTTTGTAGTTATACTTGTCGATTTCAAAAGATGACAGATCCTCAAAGGAAAACTCGGACCCCATAAAAGGCCCCGACTTATTCCGAGAAGCGATGCGTTTAACACGCTTAAGAGCAGGCAAATACAGCCATTGATCATCGGCACCAGAAGTGTGCGAAAAGCTAAGGAAAGCAGTTCCTTTTACATCTCTAGGGCGATCAAAAATACTTAAGCTTTTGTCACCGTCGTTAGCGACTTCTAGCACTTGCATTCTAATTTCGCGGACACTTTCTTGGCCGTTCTTGTTACGCAACACCATATTCATTGATGCTGTCATATCTACCCAGCCTTCATCACGTGCCTTGGCTTCCTTAGCGATAGCTAGGCCCTGATCTTCAGCAGTTGCTGCAAAAGCTGCAGAGGCGTTTAATACCAAAACTGAGCCTGTAATAATTAAAGTTGTTAAAAGTTTAATTGTCATTTTTTGCATTTCCCTTAGCAATGTTTAAGTTTGTGTGGCAGTCAGGTGAATAGGGATTGTTACTTCTTTTTCACCATCTAATAGCATTAATAACGGTGGTAGGAATAAAAAATCTACAATTAAAGCCACCGCAATGGTCACTGCTGTCAAAAGACCCATGTGTGCATTGAGTGAAAATGTTGATTGCGCCAGTACCATGAAACCAGCAACAAGCACTAATGTAGTGATCCAAAGGGCTCTTCCCACACTACTAAAGGCATATTTAACTGCGTCTTCAGAATTTGTACCGTACTTATCTCTGGCGTGCTTATACTTTGTTAAAAAATGTACAGTATCATCAACAACAATCCCTAATGTCATACCTGCAACTACCGATAGTGCTAAGCCAATCTGGCCATCGATAAAATACCATAGACCAAAACCTACAGATGCTGGGATGAGGTTGGGAAGTAAGCTGATGACGCCATAGCGTATGGAGCGCAAAGCAAAGGCGAGTAACAATGAAATAAGGATCAAAGCCACTGTTGTGCCAAATAGCATGCTAATGATATTTTTTTGACCAATGTGTGCGAACATTAATGTTGGGCTAGAGATAGACACTTGGTAGTCTGGCGCATTTTTAGCAAACCATTGGTACATGTTCTGTTCTAGTTCAATTTGTTGAACGGAAGTCAAATTCTTAAATGTACCAATAACTCGGGTAGAAGATTTATCAACGTTTAGCTGATTATTTAAATCTAAACCGTACGGCAGAGACATTTCATACAGTAATAAATACTGAGCAGATAAATCCCTTTGTTCTGGTAATTTATAAAATGCTGGATCGTCAGCGTGCATATTCTTATTCAAACGTTTGAGTACGTCAGAGATAGTGCTCACGTGGTCAGTAACCTGTTTAGCTCGCAACCATTCACTAAAATCACCCACAGTGCTGAGGAATTTAGGGTCATTAATACCACTGCTGACCCTGCTGTCTATAGAAACTTCTATTGATGATAAACCCGATAGATTATCTTCCATAAAATCAGTTGCAGCACGAAATGGCACTGTTTTATCAAAATATTCTACAAAATTATCATCCAGTTTGTTTTGTGGCAGAAAACTAGCTAAAGAAACAATGATGACAGCTGTTGTAGGTAATAAAATCTTACGTTTTTTTATCACAAACTCAGCAAACTTTTCCATTATTCCATAGTTACTTTCTGGGGATACTTTGCTGGCCTTAACTGGCAGTAGGATCAACAAGGCAGGGAAGACTGTAATAGAGAAGGCAAAAGCTAGCATTACGCCTATCGCAACCATATTGCCTAAATCACGAAATGGCGGTGAATCTGAGAAATTCATACTCATAAAGCCAATTGCGGTAGTGATACTGGTGAGCAATATAGGCTTAAAGTTCACTCTTAAGCTTTCCTGAAGCGCTTCTTTTTTCGCTTTGCCTTGACGCATTTCAAAGTAGTAACTGGTTAGTATGTGTATACAATCTGCTACTGCCAAGGTCATTATCATGGTGGGGGCACTAACAGACGGGCCTGTTAAGTAAAAACCAAACCAACCAACAGCACCCATAGTACCTGCAATGCTAAAGAAAACCACCACCAAGGTTGCGAAAGTGCCACTAAAACTACGTAATAATAACACCATGATTAGCAATACAACGCCGAACATAGCAGGTACTAAAGTACTACTATCTGATATCGATGTTTCAGTAAATGTGGTGTTCATCATGACCATACCCGTGAGCTGGACATTAATATTAGGAAATTTTTCCTCAAACTGTGTTTTTATTTCACGTACTTTAGCTGAAACCTCTGGAATCTCTGTAATCGGATCAATTCCTGGGAACTGATTGGTGACGTTAACAATTGAGACATGGCCAGACTTAGAGACTATTTTATTTAATAATAAAGGATCATTTGTGGCGATTTCTTTCAGCCTAGGCATATCAGCTGGCGTTAAATTATCTGGATTTAATACTAAATCTTCGACCATTAAATCATCCTCTTCTGCGATGGTGTACTGAAAGTTTGAAATAGAATCAACGCGGGTAGAATAGGGCACCTGCCATGACTCAGTCGTTAACCAATAAACTGCTGCAAGGTTTTCTTTGGTAAAAATATCACCATTTTTAGGCTCTAGAATAAATGCTACATTATCACTTTTTGAGTAAATTTCTTGAACAGACTCAAAAGCAGTTAATTGTGGGTTCCCTTCACTAAAAAAAACCTTGTAGTCACCTTTAAAAATTAAATTTTTAGCACCATAAGCCGTACTTAACACAAGTATTATTGATATCAATAATACAATCCATGGCCTGTTAAGTGAAAAGTTATAGATCCGGTCTCTCATGTGTTGCCCAATTAAATGTTGATTAACTTATTTTTAAGTGCCGCTAAGCGGCTAATTTTTTCCATCTCTGGTACGAAAATTTCATCTTTCATTCTCTGAACAGATTTTTCCCAATCAAAGTGTTTAGCTAAGGGCTGCCAGGCTATACCGTCGTGGACTAAATTTACGCCGTTCACCATTTCTCTTTCCACATTGAGCTTTGAGCGTATGGTGCAAGAATTGTGATCACCCATTAACAACAGCTGTGTACCAAAATCAACACTCCAACAGGCGAATACAAATTGCTCTATTCCCTGTGTGTCAACCTGAACCCATACACTCGTTGTCTGGGATAATGTATATTTC
>CAJXEN010000080.1 GCA_913052465.1 uncultured Oceanospirillaceae bacterium | reverse complement strand
GTACGTGTATCTTTGGCTAAAACGCGCTTCATTTTCATCTTCAATCAACCTTAATACTTGTAGATTTATTCTAATGGATTCTTACGCATCCACTAGGGGTTGTTGCTCTATGGTCGACACCACTTGAATGCCTTGTTCATCTGGTATTTCGTTGTAACCCAATATAACCAAACCAGGGATACGGTTCTTAACCATTTTAGCAAGCCAAGGGCGAATACCAGGAGAAACCACTAACACTGGAGGAATACCTTGTTGAGCAAGTCGCTCACTGGTACCCTGCAGATTACCTAACAACTGCTCTGCTAGGTTTGGTTCTATGGCTAAGCCGTGTTCTTTACTTTGCTGTAATATGTTATGCAATTGTTGTTCCAACCCTGCATCTAATGTCATAACAGAGAGGTCATCCCCTATTTGGGTGAGTTGTTGCATCATCATCCGACCTAATGCAGGGCGAACAGCAGCTGTCAAAACGTCAGGATCCTGACTTCTAGGCGCCTGCTCTGCCAGTATTTCGACGATGGTGCGAATATCTCTGACAGCCACTCCTTCAGCTAATAAATTCTGTAGCACTTTAGCTACTACACCCACAGACAACTGCGTAGGCACCACAGCCTCAACTAACTTAGGCGCAGCTTGCGACAGCTGATCAAGAAGCTGCTGAGCTTCGTCATGTCCCAACAATTCGTGGGCATTTTCTTGTAATACTTTATTTAGATGAGTCGCTAAAGCAGTGGCACCGTCCACTACGGTGTAGCCCATAGACTGGGCATATTCTCTTTGAGAGGTATCAATCCACATTGCATCAAGTCCAAAGGCTGGGTCTCTCGTAGGAATCCCCTCTAAGGTGCCATGTGTGGTACCTGGATTAATGGCTAAGTCGCGGCCCATCATCAGTTCACCCTGGCCTCGGGTGACGCCATTAATATTGATGTAATACTGGTTAGGTGACAGATCTAGGTTGTCTCTAATATGGACAGATTGTACTAAGAATCCAAGCTCGTGAGAAAGTTTTTTACGAACGCCTTTTATTCGTTGCATCAGTGCACCACCCTGACTCTTATCAACTAATGGGATTAGAGCATAACCCACCTCCAAACCAATCATATCAAGCTGAGGAATGTCTTCCCAAGTAAGATCTTTGGATTCTTGTTCTTGCTGCTGCTGCACTGGGTCCACTGCTTCCGGTAAAGCTTCAGCCTTAGAATTCTTCACGGCTAGGTAGGCAAGACCTCCGGTACATGTAGCTAATAGTAAAAACACAAAATGAGGCATGCCTGGTATCACACCCAATAAGGCCATAATGCCTGTCACAACGATGAGAGCCTGAGGGCTACCCAGCTGGCCTACTACTTGACTAGACATATCTGTCGTAGAGGAAACCCGAGTAACAATGATCGCAGTTGCAGTGGCTAGTAGAAGCGATGGAATCTGAGCTACCAGGCCATCACCGATAGTTAACAACACATATGTTTGAGTCGCTTCATCAAAGCTTAATCCGTGGGTACCCATACCAATGGCAAGGCCACCAACAATGTTAATGAGCAATATAAGAAAACCTGCAACTGCATCACCTTTTACAAACTTACTAGCACCATCCATAGAACCATAAAAATCAGCCTCAGCTGTCACATCCGCGCGACGCTCACGAGCTTCATCCTGAGACAAAACACCAGCATTTAGGTCGGCATCAATAGCCATCTGTTTACCCGGCATTGCGTCCAGAGTAAAGCGTGCACTAACTTCCGATACTCGGCCTGCACCCTTAGTAACTACGAGAAAGTTAATGATCATAAGGATGGAAAAAACGATAATACCCACCACATAGTCACCACCAATGACAAAGTCACCAAAAGATTGAATCACCTGGCCTGCAGCATCAGTTCCTGTGTGGCCTTCTACTAAAACAATACGGGTAGAGGCCACATTAAGAGCCAAACGCAATAATGTAGCAAATAATAGTACTGTAGGAAAAGAAGAAAAATCCAACGGCCGCATGGTGTTAATAGAGATCATCACAATAATCAGTGCGAGTGCAATATTTAATGTGAAAAATAAATCCAGAAGGAACGCCGGAAGCGGAACCACCATCATTAAAATGATTAGCAGAACCAACATAGGTATTAATAAACCCGTCAAATGTTTGACGTTAATCTGATCTTTCAAGGTTAACACTTGTGCAAAATTCATAATAACTTAGACCCTAAAGGAGAAATAACCAAAATAATTTGTTGTTTTTAATAGATTTTTTATACTTCGTTATTAACTTTTAAAAAATAGTGTCGATAGTTAATTCGCCGACACTATACTCGTTAAAACGCGACTTTAATTCTTTAATAGCAATAAAAGTGCCAACATTTAAACATACTTAGTAATTATTTTACCTTAAGGCCTAAAGTCCTAGAAGATAAGGTCGATAATATATATACAGCGATAGAGGACTTACCTATGAATATTAAAACACTACGTATACCCAAAATTTTAACTGTAACCATTGCAGCTATAATCTTTGGCGGTTGCACCATGTCGATGACAGGCAGCCAAACAACAGAAGCAGTCGAAAATACTCCCCTATATAAGAAAGAAGTCATTATTTCGACTGGGTATGCCAACATCAGTGCTCAAAAAAGCAAAAATCAGGCACAACGCCGCTTAATGGCTATTAGAGCGTCAAAACTCGATGCCTATCGCAATCTTACTGAACAAGTTTATGGCCAGAACCTTAATTCTTCTACCACGATAGAAGACATGGTTGTTCTAAGTGATACCATGCGAGCTCATGTGCAAGGGGTTGTTTATGGTGCTAAGGTTGTCAGCATCAGTCCAATAGGCGATGATAGCTATGAAACCAAGCTAGAACTAGAAAAAGACACCATGCTCGAACTGAGGCGTATTTTTCTAGTCGCTAGATAACTACTATTACGGCTACACCATGAAACAGTCATACTCTCGGCAGCGCATCAGCAGGCTTTTCTGTACGGTGCTGTTAGAGCTAGTTATCTCCTACAGCAGCTTTGCGGAAGAAAGTAGTAATTCGCCAATACTAGTTTCAGGCTATGCTTTAGTGGCTGGTGATGACATTGAAACTGCTGTAGACAGAGCGATGCTTGACGTTCTACGCACAGCAGCAACCCAACGCAAAGGTCAAATCACTAGCCATAGTATGGTTAATGCAAAAGGCCAGCTTACTGAAAACATCAGCCTCAAAGCTAATCTAAACATCCACCGCATAAATGTGCTGGAAAGAAATGTAGAACAAGGCATGGCCATGGTAAAACTGGCCTTAGAGCTAGATGAAAGTCAAGAAGACTGCCAATTACCTCAGCTAACCCAAGTAGTAACAACAGATCTAGCCACACCGCCTGATAACAATAGCTACTTTCAGGTGGATATTAATCAATTGCTGCTAGATACCGAAGGGCAATTTTCAACTCTGGCAAAAAGTGTCAACTTTGTCACTCACCGAATTAACCCGGCACTCAATACCTATCAAACAGCGTGGTTAGCCTCAGAGGCTTATAATCAAGCTGATTATCACTTAACCATCGGTGCTCGATGGCTTCCGGTTTCTGCCATTGAACCTAACACTAATTTCATAGGCGCCTTAGTTGATTCGTTTTATGATCAAGCAAATCAACTAGGCCGAAGGCCTACTGTCGTGTTAACGGCTACTTTTTCAAGCCCGTACCTGCCCCATATAGATTTACGCCATCAGCAACAGTTCACACTTCCAGCAAACCAATCTATTTCCAAATCTAGCGAGTCAATTCCTCAAGAACTAAGCCAACAGGTCGCCATATGGGTTCAAAGCTCATGGAATAGTATTTATAACGCAGTGCAGTGTGAAGGTAGTTATATCAAATTGAGTAAAATTATTGATCAGCCATTATGGCGCATTAATAAAGGAAAAAATTTAGGCCTAGAAGAAGGTCAAAAGTTGCTCTTGTTGCCACAAGACTATCAAAATGGGATTCTCAATCCAGATGCAACAAGTGCACCACAAGTATTTAAAGTGACACAACTGCAACCTCATGCCGCCTTGTTAGAACATATTGCAGGGCCTGACAATATAACTGCCACCACAGCCCAGGTGATTGTATTTTGAACTCAGTTAACCCATGTGCCAAAGGAGTTAGAAACATGAAGAATAGTTTTATATGCGCCATACTCGCTGCTAGCCTCATAGCCAGCCCTATTCATGCAGACAAAGCAAAAACACAAACCCACTTACAAACCCTATTGGGTGAACTCCTCCACTTGGAGCAACAATTAGACGCTCGCCCACAAAGTGACAACTCAATCGCACCTGGGGCTAAATATCGCATCAAACCCGGTGACTCTTTAGGGGATATCGCAAAACGAGCTTATGGTGAGACTAATATAAAAATAAGCTTAGTGATGGATCTTATTGTTAGTAATAATCCTAAAGCGTTCTTCCGTAATAACGCAAACTTTATTTATGCAGATAAAGTAATCACTATTCCCAGCGTTGACGATTTTAGATCAATGTTGTTTGCCGGTGACACGGACAGCTTATTGAATAACAATACTGATCACGGTAGTTGGATCCGCTTTCCTTAACCTACATCTCTAAACACAAAAAAGGCGCTTCCTGTTGGAGCGCCTTTTTTGTGCAAATGTTTAATCGTGTCTGACAGGTTAAGAGCTTATGGCTTCTTTGCGAGACAAAGATGCAGATTTCTTTTTAACCAAGTGCAACAAATCATCTTCGTCATTACTGCCAAAAAAGATAAATCGTAAACCAACGACTAATTTTAAACCACTGGCATGGAAACGCATATTACGAACCTCAGCACTGGCCTTACCTTCGAAGCTGTCAACTTTGATGACGATGTGCTTAATAGCCTTGCCTATTTCGATATCATGCAAATTAGCGTGAGGAATGAGCACTGAGGCACCACCACCAGAAAGGTCAACCACATCAACGGGTTGGCCGCCAATGCTCATGCTGATCGTTGCGTCTCTAGCAGCCGGAAGGTGTACTATGTCACGTCGTTCCTTCACACTTACTTGGTCCGGCAACTTGGTAGAAAAACCTAACCCAAATTCGCAAGAACTGACAACACCTAACGAAATATCAAAAAAGTGTACACGGCCCTCATGAAAAAACTCTACTCGCAGATTATCTTCAGTTTCGATAATTGCCTTAAAATCTGGCTCACTCAGAGGTTCTAGCACCAAAGTGACGTCATTATTACTAGGTGACTTTAATTTACTTGGTTTATAAGCCACTTCTCGTAAACGATAGTCTGCGAGATTCTGGTCCGCCCCATCTCCAAAACTTACATAAAAAGAACACTTACGCGCCTTTAATATCATAAAAAACTGATATAAGTCTTTAAAACCACTGATACTAATTTCGTCTTTCAAAACAACCTCCGCTAGCACTCTGGCTGGATCAATTTAAACAGTAGACGTGAGTACTTCCTAATACTATCGACCAACCAATGGAAAAATAAAGCTTTTATATGATCTGTGTACGCAACTCATCGATAGCATAAGGAATATTTAGCGACAAGTAAACGGCTTTACTGCGGAGATAAAGCCTCTCCCTTAAGGGACTTTGACTTGGCAAGTGCAGAAAATACAAAGCACTTTGAGCGAGCTCTGGAGCCAGGTCTACCTGCTTACCCCACTGATCAATTAAGGCAAACAAATTATCGTTATTAGGCGCTGGTAAGGCTACAGATTGCACTTGATCTAAGTCCTCTCCTGCCAAAACCCGCTGGCACAAAGACTTATAATACTGATTAAAACGCCCTTGAGTAGCCTGGCGAGGTAAGCTCTTAAGCTCAAACCACCCAGTTGCTCGTCCTGCATGGTACACAGCAGCATGGCTCCACGGGTGATGACTAGGTGACCCCGCATGTCTACAGGCCTCGGCATAAGCTTGTTCTGAGGAAGCCAAACCAAAACTCTGCTGGCATTGATCCATTAACTGTAAAAACTCTGCTATTGAGGGCATCCAGCTATACTGACGCTTAGTTTGCTCAATAGCGAACACCAGCACATCTTCTTCGTAACCTGCTAAGCTTAAAGCCCATTCCCGCTTGGCAATGATGATTTCTTTATCGTCGTCAAATGCACTTTTAAATTTATGACCATAAATGGTCATAAAGCGTGCAAATAACATATTAACTAATGACTTTATTTTTTGGTCAATAACAGGCTTTTCAGCAACAATATTTTTACCAGTCGGTATTATTGATGTCGAGGACGTTTGCTGTAATATTGCGTCGGCGCTGCTTAGCAGCGTATCTAGCTTCTTCATTGGATGAATTAGTCTGTTGTTGGGTTTGTCTTTGGGCACGGGTATGCGCTGTTTGCTGATGAACCTGTTCTTTTTTAACCCATTTTAAAAACTTTTGGTCCCAGCCACCAGGCGTTTCTCGGCGACCTTTATCCATATAATACACCACAAACTCATCTTTGATACCAAGAGCAAAGGCTTCACTTATTTGGTGTTGCTGGGCTAAAACTTTAATAATATTTGCGGAAAGTTTCCAATCCAAATCCATATGGCACATGTGCTGATGCTGAGCTTCTTTAGCGGCAAATAAACGGCTCAGTTCATCACCTTCACCAGCATCCCGACGCCAACCACCAAAGCCACCCATAGAGGCCCCCTGGCTCACCACTGAACTAAGCACAAGTTCAGGACTAATCATGGGTTCTATGCCAGCTTGGCCTTGAGCCTGACCCAAAGAAACAGGCTGTGCAGTCTCTAATTTTAGTTCAATACGCACCATTCCCTCACCTGCAGGGGCAACTTGAAGCAGCCCTATGGAAGAAAGCTGTGACAATAATTGACCTTGATGCTGCCTTGTTAGACAAAGGGCACGGCCATACAAGCGTTGCTCTTCAACCACCACTTGACCTTTAAGAGCGCCTATCAGTTCCGTCACTACCGCTAGCATAACTGCTTGTTCTAGGCCATAACATTGGGCCAAATAAGGAGAAATGGGTAAATTTGGGGCCGATATTGGCATAACTCAGGTCAACTTTAAACAGATTCGTACAGCCATTCTACCCTAACTGGTCCTGTGCTAACATCGGCAATGTTAGCCAATGACCAATAAAACGATATGACACAAAAAACCCCTATAGCACTGATGATGGATCATCAATCAATCCGTAAATTTACCAGCCAAAAAGTCCCTCAGACGGTCATCGACACCTGTATTACTGCAGGCCAGGCGGCCTCTAGTTCGGGTTTTGTGCAAGTGACAAGTGTAATCCAAGTCAACTCCCCAGAGGCTAGGTCTGCGCTATCAAAAGCTGCTGGTGGACAAGCTTACGTGGAGAGTGCTGCAATATTTTTAGTATTTTGTGCGGATTTGCAGCGTAACCAACAAATATGTCTACGCCAACAGCAACAGATGCCCACAGGTTTTATCGAACAGACACTTATAACCAGTTTAGATACCGCTCTTTTTGCACAAAATGTTTTACTCGCAGCCCAAAGCCTTGGTTTAGGTGGGGTATTTATTGGTGGTTTGCGTAACCAGCCAGAGACAGTAACAAAGTTATTAAACTTACCACAGCAGGTGTTTCCAATATTTGGCCTATGCCTTGGCTACCCCGATCAAAATCCTGGGCAAAAACCTCGCCTACCTTTGTCTATGGTATTACACCAAGATCAATACTCAAACGATGGTTTAGCTAATCTGGAAAAGTACGACAAAAAAATCAGTAGCTACTACCAACAACGCAGCCAAGGTAAACTCAACCTTACCTTTAGCCAACACATAATCAAGACCCTAGTTAAAGAGGCGCGGCCTCATATGTTGCCTTACCTACGAAACCAGGGATTCTGTATGCGTTAATGATTAGTTAATTTGCCGAGACTGAATAATATCGAACCATTGTGCAGGCCCTGTTTGGTGTACCGAAGTACCACCCGCATCAACAGCAACAGTCACTGGCATATCTTCTACGTCAAATTCATAGATCGCTTCCATACCCAGCTCAGCAAACGCCACAACTTCAGCACTCTTGATCGCTTTGGAAACTAAATAGGCTGCGCCACCCACAGCCATTAAGTAGACCGCCTTATGAATTTTAATGGCATCTATAGCCACTTGGCCACGTTCGGCCTTGCCAATCATACCTAATAAACCTGTTTTTTCTAACATAATGTTAGTGAACTTATCCATCCGCGTAGCTGTAGTGGGTCCTGCGGGGCCCACAGCTTCATCTCTAACAGGGTCTACTGGACCCACATAATAGATAAAACGCCCCCTCAGGTCTACCGGCAACGGCTCGCCCTGAGCCATCATATCAACCATTTTTTTATGGGCAGCATCGCGCCCTGTAAGCATCTTACCCGACAACAATAAGGTTTCACCCGGCTGCCACATTAAAACGTCTGCAGGTGTAACCATGTTTAAATTCACTTTTCTGGCACCCGCGCCTGCATCCCATGCGATATCGGGGTAATCATCTAAACTCGGTGGGGTTTGTAAACTTGGGCCGCTGCCATCCAGTACAAAATGCGCATGCCGAGTAGCCGCACAGTTAGGAATCATACACACTGGCAAGGAAGCTGCGTGGGTAGGATAATCCATTACTTTGATATCCAGCACTGTCGTTAAACCTCCTAAGCCCTGTGCCCCAATACCCAAGTTATTCACTGCATCAAACAGCTCTAAACGCAGCTTTTCGGCTGTATTACTTGCTCCACGTGCTTGGAGTTGCTGAATATCCACAGGCTCCATTAAGGATTTTTTAGCTAATAATGCGGCTTTTTCGGCAGTGCCACCTATACCTATGCCCAACATACCTGGTGGACACCAGCCAGCTCCCATAGTGGGTACGGTCTTTAATACCCAGTCGACCACACTATCAGAAGGATTTAACATCACCATTTTACTTTTATTTTCAGAACCACCACCTTTGGCAGCTAACTGGATATCAACACGATCACCTTTAACGATGGAAGTATGGATTACCGCTGGCGTATTATCTTTGGTATTAGTTCTACTGCCAGCTGGATCATCCAGAATAGAAGCACGCAGCTTGTTATCTGGGTGTAAATAGGCGCGCCTTACCCCTTCATTAACCATGTCTTCTAAACTAAGCTCGGCATCCCATTGCACATCCATGCCCACTTCTACAAATACCGTGACGATACCAGTATCTTGGCAAAGAGGGCGCTTACCTTCTGCACACATGCGAGAATTAATTAGAATTTGTGCCATGGCATCCTTGGCTGCTTGAGATTCTTCACGCAGATATGCTTCATGGACGGCATGTATAAAATCTAGGGGATGGTAATAAGAAATAAACTGTAAAGCGTCTGCAACGCTATCAATCAAGTCGTGTTGGCGAATTATACTCATAGTGCCATCCTAATTTGGCCTAAATAGATGACCGAATTATAACCCGTTATAAACCTAAACTCAGCTTTTAGCTCACATAATATGCCATTGCAGCATGACTATGTGGGCTATAAACATTATTGTGGTTCAACACCAAAGGTAATAAAAGAATCTTGCGCGGGAGGTGCTTCGGCCTTTCTCTTTGCCTCAGCCTGTGCTGCCATAAATACCAACTTTTCCTTCTCTAACTCAAAATAACGTTCCTGCTCTAGTGCAATTAGAGCTTTCATTTTACCCACTAAGTCCTGATTTTGAATGGTTTTCATTTGTAACTGTAAACTATCAATGCGCTTTTTCAACTGCACCAACACTTGCTGTTGTGCTTTAGTGGTACGTTGCAGATCATCAAAGCTGGTTAGGATCTGGTCGTTAACACTACCCAACATAAGCTGATTTTCTGCTGCTTGCTGTGACACCGCTTGTTGTGAGTCAGTACCCAACTTTTTGAGATGAAACATTACCTGTTCTAAACGCTGGCCTAGTCGGTGATTGACATCTGCAACATCAGTTATCTGAACTTCTAGCACGTTAACTCGGTCCATTTGTTTTTCAAACTGTACCAGCTGATTACCCAAGGAATTGCTGACTGCAGTGGCATCTTGTACTGCACTTTGCAGCACAAAAACCATTGAAGCACCACTTAATAGACCAACGACACCTAAGGAAATGATAAAACCTAGCACGTATCGATTGGTTTTACGGACAGCCTCAGCCATGTTGTTAATGGTAGTTACACTGCCCGGCAACATGTGGATGGATTGATTGGAAGAATGGGCTGCTTGATTGGCTGCCGCAGCAGCATCCACTATCATTTCTGTCAAACCTTCGATGTATTCTGCACTGTCTTCTTGATCTTTTTGCGTCTGGTCTTCAGACTTGATTTCATTGTCATCCATTGCAATAAAAGCATCGTCACCATCTACGCTAGCTACTGCATCTGTATCTGTACCTACTTGGTCTGCTACAACAACTGGGGCTTCTGCTTCTAAAATATCGTCCTCTTCAACAACCTTTCTAGCCTTGTCTTTTAAGTTAGACGGTCTAAGTTTTTCGGCTTCCGCAGGTGCATTCTCTTCATTTTGTTCAGCCACCGCTCCTCTCCCATCTTCTGATTCAACTCCAGCCTGATTTAGTACTTCATCAATTTCATCAGCCAACTCTTCTCGGGATTGCTGTTGTTCTGGGTCAACTTCCAAGCGAGACTCCGCAGCTTCAGCTTCTTCAACAGACACAAGTTCTATATCCAAAGCCACTTCGGAGCCATCTTGCTCTGGGTTGATGTCTGTATCTTGGTCGCTCATAGGCTTCACATCTCAGTCGATCAAAAGCCCACAAGAAATATGTGAGCTAAGG
>CAJXEN010000079.1 GCA_913052465.1 uncultured Oceanospirillaceae bacterium | reverse complement strand
AATATACCTAACAAACATCAAGGCTAATGCCTCTTAATCGTGCAAAGGTCTCTATAAAACTGATATAGTCGCATATGCCAAAAATTGTAAACCATAAAAAAAGACGCACCACAATTGCTCAAGCTGCAGTAGAGGTGATCGCCGAACAGGGTCTGGAATCGACCAAACTTTTAGATATTGCAGGCTTTGCTGGAATGACCACTGGAGCGATTACGCACTATTTCTCAGATAAGGATGCAGTTTTGATGGCTGCTCTAGAGATGGCTTACGACATGATGTTTGCCAATATGGACCAGGTATCCTCAGCCTCTGATCACACCTTCTACGACATCGTTGTGCAGGCATTGCCTATCACGCAGGAGAGCCGCACGGCCATGACTGTTTGGATGGCATTCTATAGCCGGTCTCTAGTTGAACCAGAAGTATCCTGTCATCAGATAGCAACCCATGCCCGCTGGCACAGCAAAGTAAAACTGGAGCTGGTGCGCCATTACCAGCGTGTTGAAATGTCGGCTCCAGAAGATATTGACGATGTGTGTGAGGGCATTACCGCCCAAGTGAACGGGCTAATTATTCGCAGTTTGACAGAGGAAGCAGACTGGCCGGAAACGCGCCAGCGCAAATTGTTAAAAACTTACTTAACTCTCCTTGGTATTTGAACTCGCATTTAAATAGAGTCTTTTTTCAAATCTCAATAACCCGCCACATGTTTTTCTCACTGTTGAATAATGGTCATGAGTTGCTTTGACTCATCAAGCACCTCAACCATAAGTTTCATCCAAAGTACTACTGCGTTTATCTCAGGTATCATCGATTGGATATGCTAAGCTCAATATCGGCAACAAGCTCAGGACAAATAACTAGGTGTTGGACATTGGAAAGTAAAAAACGTAGCTTATTAAAAGCAGCTAGCTGGAGAATTACAGCGACTTGCACGACCACAGTCATCGCCTATTTTATTACAGGTAATATAGCATCAGCAGTGACCATAGGCTCTATTGAGTTTTTTGTGAAATTTGCAATCTATTATTACCATGAGCGCATGTGGAATAACATAAAATTAA
The DNA here is from genome assembly GCA_913052465.1 of uncultured Oceanospirillaceae bacterium. Taxonomy (GTDB): domain Bacteria; phylum Pseudomonadota; class Gammaproteobacteria; order Pseudomonadales; family Balneatricaceae; genus Njordibacter. The sequence continues at coordinate 9,740 of CAJXEN010000079.1, read as the reverse complement.
AATAGTTTAAACCAAGCCATAAGCAATGTGCAGGCGTTATGCCAGCAGTTCTTAAGCCCTTTAGCAGGTTTATAAAATCAGCAGCAAGCAACAAAATAAAAGCCTAGTTTAGGCAATATGTCATTTAATAGTAGAGTTTACAAATCTATGGATAAGCCATTTTCACAAGCCTGTGTTAACAATCAAGCAATCATTTGCGAGATTTTGGAGCGCGTATTTTCTGACAAATATAACGCCTTAGAAATAGGCAGTGGAACAGGGCAGCATGGCGTTTTTTTTGCTAACAAGATGCCACACCTAAGCTGGCAGATGAGTGACCAAGAACACAATCACACAGGTATTAAAAGGTGGGTGAGCGATCACCCAAGCCCCAATCTACTTGCACCGATAGCATTAAATGTATTGGATGACTACTGGCCAACAGCCCACTACGATGCTATTTATTCTGCTAATACCGCTCATATTATGCCATGGGACGCGGTGGTAGCTATGTTTTCTGGTGCCGGTGAGCGACTTTCATCTGGTGGCGTGTTCTGTCTTTATGGGCCTATGAAGTATTTAGGGGTTCTGGATGCGCAGAGTAATATAGAATTTGATTATCGCTTGCAGCAGCAGTCATCTCATCAGGGCATTAGAGAATTCCATGACATCAATAGCTTGGCAATAGCAGCTGGGATGATACTGCGGGAAGATAATTCAATGCCCGCAAATAATCGATTAATCGTCTGGCAAAAGAGTTGATATAGGTTAGTTGTAGGCTATAAAAGTGGCCTAGCACCACCGCTGTCATAAATCAGCAATGCAATTAGGCTCAAGAAAATAGCCCAACACATAGGTTTATGCCATTATTTTGAATCGACCAACTTGTTCTGAGTTTTGAATTCAAAATCACTTGCATCATGGCGTTCATGCAACTGCTCGTCTAGTTCCCCCCAGGCTCTATTGACCATTACCCCGCGTTTAACTGCAGAGCGTTGGCCTATCTCTTGAGTCCACCTTACCAAGTTAGTATAAGTGTGGGTTTGTAAAAATTCTGCTGCATCGTAAACTTTATTTTCTATTAGTGCGCCATACCAAGGCCATATAGCTATATCTGCAATCGTATATTGCTCACCACAGATATATTTATTATTGGCTAAATGTCGATCTAGTACGTCAAGCTGCCGTTTTACTTCCATGGTAAACCGCTCTATCGGATATTCGAATTTTTCAGGCGCATAGGCGTAAAAATGACCGAAGCCGCCACCTAAATATGCGCCGCTGCCCACTTGCCAAAATAGCCATGACATACACTGTGATTTAAGCGCAGGATCTTTCGGTAAAAACACATCAAACTTGTCTGCTAAATACAGCAAGATAGCGCCAGATTCAAAAATGGGTAGTTTCTTATCTGCACTATGATCCACTAAAACAGGGATTTTAGAGTTTGGATTCGCTTCCACAAACCCTGAGCTAAACTGGCCACCTTCTAAAATATTAATCATATAAGCATCATATTCAGCTTCTTGAATACCTAGAGCTATTAACTCTTCTAAGAGAATGGTTACTTTAACGCCATTAGGTGTAGCCAGTGAATAAAGTTGTAAGGGGTGCTTACCTACAGGTAAGGCAGATTCATGGGTAGCACCTGCTATTGGGCGATTTATACTAGCGAACTTATCACCGTTTTCTGTAGTCCATTGCCAAACTTTTGGCGGTTCATAGGGGGATGTAGACATTGTGGCTCCGTAGTGATGATTGATGTGTTTAATAGTTTTGTTAAACACGGTAAATGCAGCGGGATGCTGACATTGATAGCGGCATTAATGCTCTTAATAATACTGGCAGTAACTGTTAAACCTATTCTACTGCTTTACTATGTTGATAACCATGTAGGAAGTTGATCCGAAGCCCACCCGGTGCGAGCGGCAAGAGCGCAATCAGCCATGCTACCAAACCGCACACCGCGGCCCGTTAAGCCTTTAGCGTAGTGTGAATACTTGCCCGAGTTAGTCATTAATGTTTTGGTCTTTGATGGAAACACTGGTTCTGTAATAGAACACCAACAGATATCGGCAATGACCTGCACACCGGCCTCTGTGAGTCGCTTTAGGGTACCATCTCCTTGGGTCTTCGCCAGTACATTTCTACCTACCGTTACGATGGTATCAGTGCCAATGTGGCAGTGGTGGCCATCAAGTAAAGATGCGAGCAGCCTACACTCAGAAAGTGAGGCATGAGGGCTGCCAATTGCCACCAGATCGACTTGTGTTGGTGCAGCATTGAACTTACTCCAAACCTGGCTCAAATCTGCACTATTTACTGACTTATGATCCTCTGTTGACGCAGGTGGACTATCACCTTCTGGGGTATGCCCGCTAATGTGTAGCATAGGCGCTGCTGAGGTTGTACCAAAAGCTGCACATAATGCCTTTAGGTTATCTTGGGTAATAAGTATCGCCTCTAAGCCTGTAATTACTGGAATTCGATCAGGCGATTTGATACCAGTTAACCAGCCCAGCATGGGCCACAAGGCATCATCAAAATCCTTCGGCATGGTGACATGTATTTGGCGTTGCGCCACTCTATTTTGATCAAGGTACACTCCAGTTTTGGGCGCCCGGCCAGTCATTGCGATAAATAGGTCGAGGTAGTCTGGGTGCTTCACTGTTCGTGCACCCAATACCGAATTAGCATAAATCACTGCGTTAGACTCAGACCAACCGATCGATTCCCCTTCGCTAGGAGGGTCTTCCAGCAAGTAAGGCGCACAGGTAAACGTGGGGCGTGCACCCATTTTCACGTAGGCATCTGCCAAACGGCTTGCCTTCTGGCCGAAAACAGGAGGGACACCCTGTGTTTGCCAATTGTCCCTATCCACTGAGATGGCGTTTATGGTGGTAGGAATACGTGTTTTAGCGCCCATCTGCATCATCATTTCCGCGAAATCGAGATTGGCATCATGCGTAAGGATGCAACCGTCAATGTGCGCGCGTGAAACACCTATTAAGCTAGTAGCACCCTGAGCAGTGGCCATAAGGCACAGAATTTCCATGGCTACTTTTAATGCAGCCCCCTCACTTCCTTTGAGCATACCCAGATCACTCTCAGTCAGACTCATTTCATCCACACTCAGTTGTGAAAGCACAATGCTGTGGCCATCAAACTCAAGAGCGTTGTTTGAGATACGTGCATACTGGGCGTTGGACAGGCTTTTGAACATATCAGGTGGTAGTCTCAATACCGCAATGGGGGTATCAAAGAGTTGCTCTGCAATCATGGCACCGAGGGTGAGGATGTCTTCAACTTCACAAAACACCAGTGCGGCCGGTGCCTTTGCGTTGCGTGCTAGTTCAACCAAAACCCCGCTGCCACTGCAGGAACCACGAGAGGTTGGCATCATCAGAATGCGGCCTGTAAGACAAACACCATGACTAGGGTGGTGGGCGTCGATGATGATCCCTGAATCAGGATCAACTCCACCCCAAAAGCTTAGACCCTCTTCACAATGCAATACCTTTCCTTGAGCACTAGCTTGAACAAGGGCTACAGGTAAAATAATTGCGGTGGACTTTTTGGGGATCATGCCGCAATACTAACAACGCGTGCAATATAATCAGCAATCATTAGGTCCAAATGGGCACCACCACCATTCTTAAATATAGTGATCTCATTATTAGACTTTCGAGCGGGTTTTTTTGATGCTGTTAGGTCATAAAAGTCACCTTCGATATCCTCCTCTACGATCAGGCCAGCCGCAAGGGGTATCATTAACTCTCCAATGTGATGAAGTGTAGTCTCGCGACTATCTACGTAAATTGTGCCCTTTGTAATCAATCCATCATCGGCCTCACGCATGTCTGATTTATATGCACCAATAAGGTCAATATGCGTGCCGGGTGAGATCCACTCACCTTTTAGCAGTGGTTCACGTGCCATTGTTGCTGAACTAATAATATCGCTATGGGCAGCAGCCTCAGCTAGGTTTTCAACAACCACAAGTTTCACATCCAGATCATCCAGCTGATCTATTAGGCTTTGTGCTTGGACGGAACGTCTGGCCCAGATAGAGATCGTGTCCAGTGACGGGAACATTTTATGGTAGGCCCGCACCAGGCTTTGTGCGACAACACCAGCGCCCACGATCAGCAACTTTTTACTGTCTGCGCGTGCCAATAACGGAGCCCCAAGAATCGAGTCGGCTGCGGTCTTCAGTTCGGTCACCAATTTACTGTCTATAATGGCACTAAGGGCTCCGTCAATTGGATCATAAACCATCATGCCACCTTGAATAGTGGGTAAACCCTTACTGGCATTATTATCCATCACGGTGACTGCTTTAACACCATACCCAAGGCCATCTATGTAAGCCGCGCGGTTCAGCAGCGTAGCAGTTTGTGGGCCAAGAAAAAGATCACCAATTTGTGCTTTTGGAAGACTATGCCCATTCCGTATAGCTGCAACAGCGCCTTCCCAAGTTACTAAATGGATGGCACTGTCGTATGTAATGTAGTTAGTGCTCATTACTATGTTCTCTTAGTTTTCAGATAGTTAATCAAGGACACTTCTGCGCTGTGTAAGTGATCGTAGGTAAGCTTCGCTGCTTGTTCTGCATTACCAGATTCATGGGCCTTCATAATTAACCCTTGTCCGTGTGTGGCAACATCCATGCCGCTGGTTAAGGAAAGCTGTGCCCCATCAACACATGCCAGACCTAAGCAACCTTGGCTAGATGGTTATCGTATTGCGGACACCTGGAATAGATTCTAAAATATCAGAATGCCAGCTGTGTTCCGGCTTTATTTTGTAGTTCGTTGGTTGCCAGCATAGCAATGGTGTCACCCTTTGTAGTGAAGTAATGGCCAGTGGTACTAAATAAATAACCATTGCAAGGTGCCAATATCGGCACTGATTTAGTGGTAGGGCTATCTAGTAAAACAAGATCTGCAAACGGTTCATTTACCGTTAAAGTATCGCCCAATTTTGCCCGATAGGTAACGATGCCGGATGTAGAGGCTCTAACCATTTTGACTTGATCTACACCCAGTCGCTTTAGTTCAACAGACTTTTGGGCAGTTGGTTGCCTGTCTATAAGGCTTTCGTGAGTTAAAAAATCTAAAATGCCTAAGCAATCTTGTTCTGCTAATGCAGGGCTCACATCTCTAGTACCACGTAATTCAAGCGTGGCTGCAAAACAGGGTTGCGAGAATACTTGCCTATTTAGATGCTTTTCAATATTAACCCAAGGCTGCGTGTGCGTGCCGTCGAAGGCAACGGTGCCGGTTACATCTTCTTCTAAACAAATAGCAAAACCCATTGCGTTTGCAAGAGCTGCACCTTTTTCTGGTTGGTGCACACCATAAAACACATGCGGTAACGCCACGTCATCACAATGTAAATCCAGCACATAGTGAGCATCAATAGAATGCAACAACAATGTTTTGTGCAATGAATTTATTTCAAAATCATCTGTTCTTTGACGCACCAAGTGTTTTAGACCAGCTCGCATGAGGTGATCATTTTCTGCCAGATCATCACCAAAACAGTCTGCCAAAGTAGCCATCACCTGGTCGGTGTTAATGGCCATGTTACGATTAAAGTTTTGGCCGGTATGCCAGTCACAGCGACCAATGACATGTCCAAAAGACCGTTGTCTTAACCCAATAGGGTTAGCAAAGGGCACCAATACAATTTCAGCGTTAAGTAGACCTTGTTGGTCAAGCTGCTGCAAATGTCTGAGCAAGTGCTGCGCAACAAGCAGCCCAGGGTGTTCATCAGCATGTAAGCCTGCCTGAATATAGACTTTTTTGCCGCCACTTGGGCCAAAACGATGCAAGTATATATAAGCTTGGTTACCTACACTTGCGGTGGGAAGTTTGATTTTCTCGAACGCCATGTTAACTATGTATCACTTAGTAATATTGATATAGCGAGAATAAACGCTACCTCTCACCTAAGCAATCAGTAATAGGTTACTAACGACGTTAATAGACACTTCAAGCAGTTATACTAAAACCTAATAGTGGCCTAAGTAATGGGTAACTAAACAACATGCACTTCACTAAAAATACTCAAAAACTATTATTAAGCACTTAAAAATTTAACTCTTTAACTCTTTGGTAAGGCTATAAGCCTCTAATGCTCTTTGTCGAGATTCTTTTATCTGCACGATTGGCATTGGGTAGGTTTGTCCCAGTGTGATGTTTGCTTGTTCCAGTATTGCTGCGGGCGCTTCCCACGGTTTAAATAAGTATTTGTCCGGCAAATCGCTAAGTTCGGGCAAATAACGCCTAGTGTAGTCTCCGTGCGGGTCAAACTTTTCACCTTGGATAATGGGGTTGAATACGCGGAAATAGGGTGAGGCATCAGTGCCACTGCCTGCAACCCATTGCCAACTAGCACTATTACTTGCCAAGTCTGCATCCACTAGGCAATCCCAGAACCATTGTGCTCCTAAACGCCAGTCAATGAGTAAGTTTTTGATCAAGAAAGAGGCAGTCACCATACGCACACGGTTGTGCATACTTCCTGTTTGCCAAAGTTCACGCATGCCAGCATCAACTAATGGGTAGCCAGTGAGCCCTTTTTGCCATTTCATCAACCAGGCAGGATTATTCTCCCACGGAAATTGATCAAATGTGGCCTTAAAGTTTTTTTCTGGCAAACTAGGGAAGTGAAATAGCAAATAATAAGAAAATTCGCGCCAGCGTATTTCTCGTTTAAAGTGCTCGCAATTTTGATCATCAGCTACAGTGAGTAGGGTGCTGATGATTTGGTGAGGCGATATATCACCAAAGTGTAGGTGTGGCGAAAGTCTAGAAATAGCTTTTAAGGCAGGGATGTCACGGCCATCTTTATAATTATTTATACCCTCAGATAAAAAGGTAGTTAGCGTTGATAATGCGCCAGCTTCACCCGGCGTCCACAAGTTATAAAAATCAGTGTCCCAATTAATGACCGGCAATAATGCCAAAGTGTCTAGGCTTGCCGCTTGCGAATCACTGATCAAGTGCGTCGGTAACTTAGGTGCTGGCAACACAGTGACAGGGGGTTCAATTTTGCTGGCCTCACGATGGTACGGAGTGAATACTTTATAAGGACTGCCATCTTTTTTAAGTACCGACCAAGGTTCGTTTAATAATGAGCCATTGATACTGCTGGCTTTAATACCTTGAGAGGATAGTTGTTGCTTTATGTATTTGCTTTGCGAAATATGACGTGGCTCATAACAGCGATTCCAGTAGACCGCATCAACCTTAAAGCGCTGGCATAAATCGGCAATAATAGATGCGGCATCACCACAGTAAACATTGAGGGCATTGTCTAATGATACATCCAAAGCTTTCAATGAATGATGCAGCCACCATCTGCTGGCTGCTCCCATTCTATGCTGCCCTGCGGTGTCGTCATCCAAAATATAGATGGGCATCACATTATTGGCTTTACAAGCTGCCGTGAGAGCTGGGTTGTGGCCCAGGCGTAAATCTTGGCGAAACCATATAATAGAGATGTTTTGAGTCATAAGTTACTCATCTAACTTTTCTATGATGAGTGTTATTTGACCCACATTAAATCCCCATTTGGTCATTTCAGTTTGGTTGATTAAACGTGAATCATCAAGCTGATAAATCCAATCGTTCAAATCAATATCCCACGTTGTGCCGTCAACTTCTATCGCTAAAGTATAGCGCCAATTAAAAGCAAAGCCTTGGCTTTGACCAGAAGCTTCGCCCACTGTGTCAGATGCAAAGCCACTGTACTTGTTATCACCATGCTTTAGCAGATTCCATACTCGGCGCTGTGTTTCGCCATCGTCATAAAAAAAATCTTCTTCTAGCAAGCCTTTATCACCTTCCCATGAGCCAATCAAATCAGCACGAAAACGCCGGATGACTTTGCCATTTCTATCTTGCACCATGCCATAGGCAGCCAGTTTGCCGTCAAAAAATGTTTTCATATCAAATGCAGGGGTGGTGGATTTATAATCAGAAATATTTGCACTGCAACCTACTAATAAAAAGGCTAACGAAATAGCACCAAAAAAACGCCCACACTTGGGTATAAAATGTTTGAAAATGTTCATGGTTTTAGTCCTATCAATTGATTACGTAGTGCCGGTTTTAAAGTGTTATCGGATAGCCAAATTGCGGTAAATGCAGGCGAAAACAAAGGGTCTTTTAAAGCCCCAATAAACTTACTGTTATAGAAAAAATGGCTAATCCCCACTTCATCTACATACAATATAATTTCATCTTGTGGTGCGACATCAGGCCAAATATCGCCTAACTTCGATACCCACTGAGCTTTGTAGTCGATGCTTTGGCGTTCCCACTCATCTATGGTTGACTGTATTAGTTGCTCTGCAGTAATGCTCTTCTTATAAAGTAAGTTAAGTGACAAGGGCCATTGGTTTGGTTCATATGTGCCCGTGGGTGTAAGCACTGTGGCTTGGTAAATGTCAAACCAAAGCCATTTCATTGTTGCAGTGCCTATCAGCTTAAATGTTGGCACTTGAGTCATGTCTATAACGGTGCTGGTATTAAACCGTTGATGGCTTAATGCTTGCCCGCTATAAGCGTATTGAGTTGGCAGCATCATCAAACAGAAAAGGGCTAGCCTAGTAGTGTTTTTGTACATGCTACTCATGGTGAGGTTTCCTTATTAAGGCGTCAGCCTTGACACATAACGGTAAAAAGATGGCCCAGATAGCGCCCACCATAGCTAACGTAATAAGTGGACCATGAGGCAAATCAACAGCGCCAAATTTCCAGCTAGCCCAATACGCATAGACCCCTCCTGCGGCACTAAAAATAACCAGATAAGGTAGCTTAAACTTGCGTAAAAAACGCAGGCTATGACCTAAGTTAAGCATAAAGGCCACCCATAGAATCAGCAACCACACAGGCCATTGTTCAAAACTAAAGAAGCCTGTCTGCATCATACATAAGTCGATCAAAAAACCACTAAAGGCCAGTGGAAGAATTTTAAAATCGTTAATGCGGCTTGGGCTTAAAATAAAATGGATGACTAAAATAGCGATAGAAATAGGCAACCAAGTGTTGCCACCAAAGATCAGGGCAACCCACATAAGTTGAAAACTCACAGGTTGAAACCATTGCCACATCGTCATCACAGACCCCTTAATATTCGTTCTTAATTAGTTCAATATGTGCTAAACCAATGGCAGACTCTCTAAAACCGCCTTCACAATAGCTAAAGTAGTATTCCCACAAGCGAATAAAATCATCGCTGAACCCTAAAGACTTGATGGCTTCACGATTATCCAAAAAGCTACCTCTCCAAGCATTAAGCGTTTTAGCATAATCAATGCGGTAGTCTGATAATTGTTTCATATACATATTGGTGTTGTTCTTAACCAGATCACAGATCACACTAACAGAAGGTAAATGGCCACCTGGGAATATATTTCGCTGAATAAAGTCGACATTATTCACGTAGCTGTCGTAGCGCTGATCATTCATAGTGATGGCTTGAATAAAGGACTTACCACCCGGCTTCAATAGCTTGTCCAACATCGAAAAGTAGGTAGGCATAAATTTATGGCCTACAGCTTCAATCATTTCAATAGACACAATTTTAGAATATTGGCCCGTTAAGTCTCGATAGTCTTTTTTAAGCAGCGTTATTTTATGGCTCAGGTTTTGTTCATTGATGCGTTGCTGCGCTAAGTCAAACTGGGCGTCTGATATGGTGGTAGTGGTGACGTGGCAGCCATAATTTTTAGCTGCATAACATGCCAA
>CAJXEN010000078.1 GCA_913052465.1 uncultured Oceanospirillaceae bacterium | reverse complement strand
TTCTGCCTGGCGAGCGCGTTTCTTTGATCCAGCGGAATTGGCCACGATCTGACTCCTATATAAATGTAATTAAAAGCTTTAAACCTAGTGATCATCACACGATTTTTAGCAGGGTGTTTCTGAGGTGCGAAATTATTCCCGTTTGGGCGTCTCTTGTCAACTTAGATTGCGCCTTTTTGCCATAAATATCAGATCATTTTAATGTTTTTGCGTTAACATGGGTTAAATTATCCGTAAGCAGGCTTAGCTGGTGCATTTTTTGTCCTGTAATTAACAATTGATAGGGTTTTATGAGCTCACCTTCCTTACCCAACCTGCCTCCACCGAACCCACCAAAGGGTATCAAAGGTTTGCTGGGTTCCAGCCTTATTGTTGCTAGTATGACGATGTTGTCACGAATCTTGGGATTGGTACGTGATGTGGTCATTGCCACATTATTTGGTGCAGGTTCCCATGCAGATGCGTTTTTTGTGGCTTTTAAAATCCCCAATTTTTTACGTCGACTTTTTGCCGAAGGTGCTTTTAATCAGGCCTTTGTTCCGGTTTTGGCAGAAATAAGTCAGCAGCACAGCAAACAGCTCCTTAAAGCCATGATTGGTAAGGTTGCTGGTAGTTTGTTGCTAGTGTTAAGCGTGGTTACTTTAGTCGCCATTGTTGCAGCGCCAGTATTAGCTTTGGTGTTTGCTCCTGGTTTTGCGGGAGATGGTGACAAGTTAGGCTTAACGGCTGATATGTTGCGTATTACGTTTCCATACTTGTTGTTGATATCGATGACTGGCTTTTTAGGCAGCTTGTTAAATCATGAAAAGCGGTTCGCTATTCCAGCACTCACGCCAGTACTACTTAATCTGAGTTTAATAACTGCAGCCCTCTGGTTGGCGCCACAAATGACTGTGCCAGTAATGGCGTTGGCTTGGGGTGTGCTGGCTGCTGGGATTTTACAGTTGGCCTTGCAGGTACCATTTGTGGCCCAGTTAGGCCTATTGGCTCGTCCACGTCTTGGTTTTAGTGATGCGCGCGTAAAACAAGTGATGAAGCTAATGCTACCTGCCATGTTTGGTGTGTCAGTAGCGCAAATTAATTTACTACTTGATACCGTATTAGCGTCTTTGTTGCAAAACGGTAGTGTGTCTTGGCTGTATTATTCTGACCGATTAATGGAGTTACCGTTGGGTGTTTTTGGTATCGCTATTGCTACAGTAATTTTGCCAGGGTTGTCTCAAAGGCATGCATCAAAATCACCTCAAGCCTTCAGTGATACAATAGACTGGGCTTTACGGATGGTGCTGTTGCTCGGCGTACCTGCAGCGATTGCGCTGGCATTGTTGGCTGAGCCGCTCATAGCAACACTATTTCACTATGGTGCCATGGGTGATAGGGACGTCTTGATGAGCGCCGCAAGTTTAAGGGCTTATGCAGCAGGGTTGCTGTTTTTTATGCTGATTAAAGTGCTGGCTCCTGGTTATTTTGCACGACAAGACATGAAAACGCCCGTGCGTATTGGCATTTGGGCTATGGTGAGTAACATGCTGTTTAATTTGTTACTGGTTTGGCAGTTCGACCACGTGGGTTTGGCGTTGGCGACGTCGTTATCTGCATTATTAAATGCAGCACTTTTGGGTTTTGGCTTGTATCGTCAAAAAATATGGCAACCGTGTGCCGGTTGGGGTGTTTTTTCACTGCGTGTACTGCTCGCCAGTATGGCATTAGCTGGGGTGATTTATCTCACTTTTCAACCAATTCAAATGTGGTTTATGTGGGGCGTATCTCAGCGGGTCCAACAGTTGGCTGTAGTTGTGGTTTTGGGAGCTTTGGCGTATGGCTTAGGGCTCGTTTTAATGGGTCTGCGCTGGCGGCATTTACAGGGCCCCCAATAGGCAAAAATATCACCCTTCAATAAGCAGTTCGTATGTCGCACAATGAGTCCGGTCTGGTATATAATGCAAGGCTTACTTTTTGCCGAGGTCTATGGCCTCAAAATTGACGAGTGTTTATGGAATTTATTCGTGGTCTCTACAACCTCAAGCCGGAACATCGCGGCTGTGTGGCGACCATTGGAAATTTCGATGGAGTTCATGTAGGGCATCAACGTGTGCTACGCCAGGTCAAACTAAAGGCTATTATGCAGGATTTACCTGCTGTGGTTATATTGTTCGAACCACAACCCCTAGAATACTTTGCGAAATATCAGGCACCACGCCGAATAACACGGTTACGAGAAAAGTTACGATTATTAGAAAAACATGGCATTGACAGGGTATTGTGTCTGCGCTTTGATGCTAAGTTGTTAAGCCTTAGTGCCCACGACTTCATCCAACAACTATTGGTGAGTGGGTTAGCTGTGAGTCATTTTGTTGTGGGTGACGACTTTCGTTTTGGCCAAGGTCGCGCTGGCAACTATGCGTTATTACAAGCTGAGGGGTGTATCCATGGCTTTGATGTGGAAAATACCCAAACTTGTGAGCTAGACGGTGAGCGTGTATCAAGTACTCGCATTCGTAACGCGCTGGAAGTTCACAATTTGGTGGCCGTGAGACGATTTATAGGCCGTCCTTTTACCGTTACAGGCAAAGTAGCTCATGGGCAGAAGCTGGGTCGAAAACTAGGTGTGCCAACGGCTAACATTCGCTTACAAAAGCCTCGACCTGCCCTGCAAGGTGTTTATGCTACGTTGGTGCATGGTGTTTTGGATCAGCCCATTACCAGTGTGTCCAATATAGGTTATCGACCTACTGTCGCAGGTGTCCAGCCGCAGTTAGAAGTGCATTTATTTGACTTCACTGGCGACCTGTATGGCAAGACGATTAGCGTAGAAATTTGCCAGTTCATCCGTAATGAACAAAAATTTAGTGGACTTGCTCAATTGCAGGCACAAATAGAACTAGACATGCAGACTGCAAGAGACTTTTTTGCTGTTGCATCCCAATAAATTTAATAGATTATTATTTAAGAAGTGAAAAAAGAATGAGTGACCATAAATCCACCTTGAACTTACCTCAAACAGACTTCCCTATGCGAGGTAATTTAGCCCAGCGTGAGCCTAAAATACTCAAGAAGTGGCAACAAATGGATCTGTACAATAAATTGCGCGTCGTTGGAAAAGGGCGTGAACAATTTATTTTGCATGATGGCCCTCCATATGCCAATGGCGATATTCATATTGGTCATGCTGTTAATAAAATCTTAAAAGACATTATCGTTAAGTCCAAAACGTTAAGTGGTTTTGATGCCCCTTACGTGCCAGGCTGGGATTGTCATGGACTTCCTATTGAGCACAAGGTAGAGCAAAAAATTGGCAAAGCTGGCAACAAAGTTAGCCACGCCGTGTTTCGTGAAAAGTGCCGCGTTTATGCAGAAAAACAAGTGGCTGGTCAAATGGCAGACTTTGTTCGTCTAGGCATTATTGGTGACTGGGAAAATCCCTATAAAACGATGCGTTTTGAGACAGAAGCTAACATTATTCGTTCGCTAGGAAAAATCGTAGCCAATGGTCATCTAGTGAAAGGCTATAAGCCGGTTTACTGGAGTGTAGTTGGTGCCTCTGCTTTAGCCGAAGCTGAAGTTGAATACCAAGATAAAGTATCTCTTTCAGTGGATGTGCGTTACAGCGTACTAGACCAACAGGCATGGAATGAAGCCTTTGATGTAGTGACAGGCTTGCCAATTAGTGTGGTGATTTGGACAACGACACCGTGGACGCTTCCTTCTAGTCAAGCAGTAAGTATGAATGCGGAATTCGATTATGTGCTAGTGCAAGTGGATGGTGAATGCCAAGTGTTTGCTAAGGATCTTGTTGCTGACTCTATGGCCCGTTATGGTATTGAAAACTTCAAGGTGCTAGGTGAAGCTAAAGGCCAAGCACTAGAACACTTAGTGCTCCAGCATCCGTTCTATGATGAGCGCCAAGTGCCAGTTATTCTAGGGGACCATGTTACTACTGAAGCGGGTACCGGAAGTGTTCACACTTCGCCAGATCATGGTGTGGATGATTTCAATGTAGGCCGTACCTACGGTATTGGTACGCTTAACTTAGTGGATGATAACGGTGTATTTGTAGACGCAGCTGGAGAATTTGCGGGCGCTCATGTTTATAAAGTGGACGACCAGGTTGTGGCAGCGTTGGTAGCCCATGGTGCATTAGTGCATCAAGCCAAAATCACCCACAGTTATGCCCATTGCTGGCGCACAAAAACACCACTCATTTACCGCGCCACGCCACAGTGGTTTATTTCTATGTCGGAAAACGGTCTGTTAGAAAAGGCCCTTGATGCAGTAAAAGATGTGGCTTGGCATCCCGAATGGGGCGCTGCCCGTATTTCTGGCATGTTATCTTCTAGTCCAGACTGGTGTGTATCTCGCCAGCGTACTTGGGGGGTTCCCATCACGTTGTTTGTTAATAGACAAACCCAAGAATTACACCCACGCACTGCTGAGTTATTTGAAGAGGTCGCACAAAAAGTGGCCGAAAAAGGCATTGATGCATGGTTTGAGTTAGACGCTGCAGATATTTTGGGTGAAGAGGCGGCTGATTATCAAAAAGTAACAGACACGATGGATGTATGGTTTGATTCTGGCACCACGCATTATTCAGTGTTAGAACAACGTCCAGAATTGCGTTTCCCAGCTGACCTTTATTTAGAAGGTTCAGACCAACATCGTGGTTGGTTCCAGTCGTCTTTGAAAACGTCCATCGCTATGCATGGTGTTGCACCTTATAAAGGCGTATTGACCCATGGATTTACCGTAGATGGCCAAGGCCGCAAAATGTCTAAGTCCATTGGTAACGTGATGTCGCCACAAAAAGTATGCAACACTTTAGGTGCAGACATTATCCGCCTATGGGTTGCGTCTTCAGACTTCAGTGCCGAAATGGCTGTGTCTGATGAAATCCTCAATCGTACTGCGGATGCTTACCGTCGCATTCGTAACACCGCGCGCTTTTTATTATCTAACCTTAACGGCTTTGCACCTAAAGATAATTTGGTTGCTGTAGATGACATGCTAGCGTTAGACCAGTGGGTGCTTGGGCGTGCGGCAGAACTACAGACAGAAATTGAATCTGCCTACCATAGCTATAATTTCCATGCGGTGTATCAAAAAATCACCCACTTTTGTTCACAGGACTTAGGCAGTTTCTATTTAGACATTATTAAAGACCGTCAGTACACCTGCGGTGCAGATAGCCTCGCTCGTCGCTCTGCACAAACTGCAATGTATCATCTTATCGAAACTATGACCCGCTGGATGGCGCCAATCCTAAGTTATACAGCTGATGAACTGTGGGAGCATATACCAGGAAATCGGGCTGAATCTGTGCAGTTGGATGTTTGGTATGACATTCCTCAGGCCAAAGTCACCGGCATGACTGTGGGCGTCTGGTCGCAGATTATGGACGTAAAGCAGGCAGTTAATAAGAGTTTAGAACTTCAGCGTAAGGAAGGTGTGATTGGAGGTTCTTTAAGTGCTGAAATCACCCTGTATGCAGCGCCCAAGTTACATGCTCAATTACAGCAGTTAGGTGATGAATTACGTTTTGTATTGCTTACCTCTAAGGCGTCTTTGGTGGCCAGTGAAGACAACGGTACTGAGACAGATTTGGCTGGTTTACGTATGGATATTCAAGCTACAAAACATGTTAAATGTGAGCGTTGCTGGCATCATCGTGAAGATGTAGGTTCGGTAGCAGCAGAACCAGAGTTATGTGGCCGCTGTGTTGACAACGTCAGTGGCGTTGGAGAGGTCCGTAACTTTGCCTAACGTGCTAGGAAGATCAGCTTTAAGCCGATTTGTTTGGTTGGTGCTGTTATTGTGGTCTGTGGATCTATTTCTCAAGTGGACAGTAACGCAGCAGTTTAACTATGCAGAAAGGCTTAATGTCATGCCTTTTTTCGACCTAATTTTGGTACACAATAAGGGCGCAGCATTTAGTTTTTTGGCTTCCCAGTCGGGTTGGCAGCGGTGGTTTTTGTCACTTCTTGCTTTCGGTATTATTGTTTGGTTGGTCATGTGGTTAAAGCGAACGCCAACATCCCAAACTTTGTTAGGTTTAAGCTTAAGCTTGGTATTAGCAGGAGCTTTAGGTAATTTGGCTGACCGGGTAATGCACGGCTACGTAGTGGATTACCTATTGGTGTATTCGCCCCCTTATTATTTTCCAGCATTTAATTTAGCCGACAGCCTGATCTTTATTGGTGTGATTGGTTTATTTGTTGATTTTTGGCAAACAGAAAAGGCAGTAAAGCGTGACTCAAAGCATTAATGATTGTTCCCATGTAAGGTTAAATTTCGCCCTGCACCATGCCAGTGGTGCAACCATAGACAGCACCTTTGACAAGGGTGCGGTAGAACTCACTATAGGTGATGGTAGTCTGTTAGTAGGTTTTGAGTCTTGCCTGATTGGTTTGGTAGCAGGTGACCATCAAACTTTTACTGTGGCCCCAGAAAACGGTTTTGGTCAGCATAATACAGCTAACTTACAAACTTTAAAGCGTCACCAATTTGGTCCCGATATGGTGCTAGAAGAAGGTCTGGTTGTTAGTTTTTCTGATGCAGCTAACACTGAACTTCCAGGAGTAGTAAAAACCATTGACGGAGATACTGTGGTCATGGACTTTAACCATCCTTTAGCAGGTGTAGAGCTTAAATTTGAAGTGGAAATTTTAGCCGTCAACTAATTCTGACAGTCGCCAATTTATTGTATAGGGTCTCTGCAAGATAATTTACACAATTGAGCTACACTTAGACAGCAGCCAATAAGGATGTTGTCATGCGCTTATGTCTCCAAAGTTTCAAGTTATATGGCTCATGCTTCGGCTGGAGCTTGCTTGAACTGCTCATTGTTTTAGCCCTTATGGCCGTTGTGGCCTCTTTGGCTACGCCTCAAATTTATGCCACATGGCAGCATCAGTCTTTGTATGATGAAAGACAAAGGCTGGCTCAGCAGATACGTTTTGTGCGATTAACTAGCTTACAAAAAAGCACCAAGGTGAGCATATGTTGGTCTGAAAGCTGTGGTTCTTCTGCAGGTTTTGTAAGCTATGTGGATATTAATAACGACAATTATTGGCAACCTACAGAAACGCCACTATCTCAATGGAATATCAACCAAAGCCTAACGTTTAGTTTTAACCGCGGTCACCAAATTAGCTTCAACAGGTCTGGTAATACAGGTCAGTCAGGCACCATGATTTTGTGTGGTGGTAACACCCGCGATAACCAAGACTTAGGCTATGCATTGGTACTGTCTTCAAGTGGACGTTTGCGGGAGAAAAAAGCCCCATGCCCCTAGCCAATCCATCAATTCATCACAAGATACATCAAAATGGCTTGGCCTTAATAGAGGTATTGTTGAGCTTAGGTTTATCTAGTGTTATGTTTTTAGTGCTATTTACTGCTCAAAGCTACAGTCAAAAAGTGATCGTGTACAGCCAACAGCTACACTATGCCAATCGTTTGTTAGATCGAGTTGCCCACCAAGTGTGGGCCTACCCAAAGCACTATGATTTTCTACTAAGCACAGCATCGCCCGCAAGTGTCATTTGTTTGTATGGGGGCTATTGTAATCCAGTGGCCATGGCCCAGGCGTGGGGCGCACACTGGCAGGCTGAAATGGAGCGTAAGCTTCCAAATGGGCAGCTTGGCGTGTTTTGTGATAGTGGCTGCATAAGTGGTGACACACTCTATATTCGACTAACCTGGCAACAAAGCCTAGCGATTACCACTGACATCTGCCAGCAGGGGGTTGCATGCATAGACCTAAAAATTACGCTTTAACATTTTCAGTCAAACAGCATGGCTTTACCTTATTAGAAGTGGTGTTAAGTGCCGGTCTTGCGGCTTTTATAATGATGCCTATCACGGCCAGCTTGCTTCACTTCAATCAACATAAATTACTAGTTCAAGTGATAGTTCAGTCTCAATCCCAAGCACAGTTGGCAGTGGCCCAATTATTGGCTGATTGGCGTAATTTGTGCAGTGCTGGGGTCACATCGGGAACAGCTCAAACCATAGACCTAATTCGGCAGTATCAAGGGCGCTGTATGCCATATAGCTATGCTTACAATATTACTAGTCACAGTCTTACAAGAAGGAAATTCGGCGGCCGCAATAGTGGGTTTTTGGCACAAGTGGAGTCCGTGGACTTTTACTACGGAGTGGATAGTGACAAAGACTGCCAAATAGACCAGTGGCGCCGAAGCTATCAAAGTAGTGAGCGCACAGACTTGCATCAGGTGAGGGTAATGTTACAGCTTAGAACGCCTGCTAGCAGACAATTGAGAATAGGTAAAACCATCTTGTGGGTATGGCATGAAGAAGATGATGTCGTAATACACCCTGCAGATTTTACCTGGCGTGTACTTGATGTTTGTCCCTAAACAGACGACTGCAAAAAGGCTGGTTGCTATTAGCTGTGGTGATGATTGTTTTACTGGTTGCTTTAGGTGCGGTTATGCTGATGTCGCAGGCCCAGTTGAGTTTGCGCAGTGTTCGACAAGAACATCAAGCGATACAAGACAAGGTTATTGAGTGGCCACCAATGCTTGATGATAGAGAGGCTGCTGGTGCGCAATAAACGACTAGGCTTTAGCCTCATGGAACTGCTGTTAGTATTGGCACTGGTGAGTGTTTTGTTAACAATGGCTGCGCCCACATGGCGACAGCATCAATTAACTGCTGGTAGGCAGCAGGCTTGGTTGCAGTTGCAGCGCATAGGTTTACAGCAACAAATGTGGCTCATACAACATGGGCGCTATTTTGAAGACGTGTCTTTGGTGAGGCCAGTTGTCGATGGGCTGCGTTATAGTTATAAAATCCATCTATTGGAGGCAGGTTTATTACTTTCAGCTACAGTAAACCCCAGTGGGCCACAAAGCCATGATGTGTTGTGTTGGCGCCTCACTTTATCCGATACTGGAGAAATGCAAAGTCTTGGTAAAGGTGGTGAAATGGAAGTCTGCAAGTAAGATTTTTGATGAGAATATAGGTTAGAATGATTTATTGTCACTAGTAGTTCGGAGTATTAATATGGGCACTTCCCAACAGAAAAAAATTATTGCAGCCCTCCACACTTTGCCTTTTATTGATGTCGATGCCGAAGTGATCAGGCGAGTCGAGTTTCTTAAACACCGTTTAATATCGGCTGGTGTTAAAGTGGTAGTATTAGGTTTATCTGGTGGTGTGGATTCCACCACAGCAGGTAAGTTGGCGCAAATGGCGTGTGATCAATTGAATTTACAGTTTGATACTAATTCATATCAATTTATTGCTGTTCGGCTGCCTTACGGCATACAAGCCGACGAAGATGATGCGCAACTAGCCTTAGACTTTATTCAACCCAACCTTCGCGTAGGTATTAATATTGAGCCCATGGTGAAGGGGTTAGACTTAGCAGCTGAGTCTTTGATTGAGATGGTTAACCCTAGTGCTCATAAGTTAGATTTCTGCCGAGGTAACAACAAGGCGCGAGCTAGAATGAGTGCCCAATATTATGTGGCAAATTTACACAATGGGTTAGTGATTGGCACAGATCATGGTGCAGAGGCTATTACTGGTTTTTTTACTAAGCATGGAGACGGAGCCTGTGATATTGCTCCTTTGTTTGGATTGAATAAGCGTCAAGTACGCAGTTTGGCAGCATTTATGGGTGCGCCAGATTGTTTGGTACATAAAACGCCAACGGCAGACTTAGAAGAAAATAATCCACAGCAAGCTGATGAAGACTCGCTGGGGATGACCTATGATCAAATAGATGATTATTTGGAAGGAAAAGTGATTTGCAGTGTTGCTCAGGAAAAACTAGAAATAAGGTATCGCGTTACAGAGCATAAACGCCAGGGCCCAGTGACACTTTATTGTAACTGGGACGTTTAGTAGGTAGTTAGTCTAATAGACCAAATGTTAAACGGCTAACCAAAGACCTCGGCGCAGGTATTTTTTGTTCATCAGTTGTAGGTGTTGTAGAGGCGTTATCAATAATGCTTTGAGTACCAAAGTTAGCCTCTAATACTTGTTGAGCATTGCGGGCATTATCTAATAACCCTAGTTCTGTATAAGCCTGCACCATAATCTGCAGTGCTGTTTCTACGGCGGGGGTAAGCTGATAGTTTTCCACCACATATTTGGCCCGGTTAGATGCGGCCAGCCAAGCGTTGCGGGAGATGTAGTAGTCGGCTACATGGATCTCATGCTTAGCCAACAAATTTCGTAAATAAATCATCCGCACCCGAGAGTCTGCAGCGTATTTGCTATTGGGGAAGCGGTTGAGTAAAGTCGAGAAATCAGTAAAGGAATCTCTTGCTGCGCCTGGGTCTCTTTTTGCTTTGTCTGTGCCTAAGTATTGGTCTAAGGCGCCTTTATTTTCTTCAAAGGCAGTTAGGCCCCTCAAATAGTATGCGTAATCCACATGTTCATGATCTGGATGTAACCTGATAAAACGGGCAGCTGCCGTTTTGGCAGCAGCGGGCTGATTGCTGCGATAATAAGCATAAACTAGCTCAAGTTGTGCTTGCTCAGAATAGCGTCCATAAGGATAGCGAGCTTCCATAGCCTCTAAATCGTCTATGGCTGGACGGTAGTTGCCAGCTTCAAGCTTTACCATAGCGCTGGAGTAGAGTTCTGCTTCTGGCTTTACGTCTTCAACCACAGGCTCTTTGCTAGTGCTAGAGCATGCGCTCAGCATTAAACCAATAAGCAAAATTCCAGAAATGTGAAGAAAACGGTTTGAAGTGTTGAGTCGCATAGTGTTTAAGTTGCCTATTACAGAGAGAGTCGAGTATATCATTGTCTATAGAGCAACGTAATTGCCCTTAAATACTGTACAATAGACCCTAGTTTAATATGCTAGTTCAACTAGCGCCAACGAAAGTCTTAACATGCACGAAACTATTTCCCTCCAAGCGCAA
>CAJXEN010000077.1 GCA_913052465.1 uncultured Oceanospirillaceae bacterium | reverse complement strand
GGATCCAATAAAATCACTATAGCACCCACGAATAAAATGTAATGAAATATAAAACGGTATTTTTATAACTTAAGGTTATAAACCTGTAACGCAGTCCTATGGAGACTACTAAACCAGTTTAAAGCTTGTGTTTGCCACCAGCGCATTGACATCTACGCCAGTGTTAGCAGCCTGATTAGCCCTAGCCCAAGTATTGATTGAACGATTACCAGTGCGACAAAATGCTAACACTTTGCCGGAAGATTGTTGTAAAACATCAGCCATTTTAGTGACTGTATCATCGGGAAAGTTCATACCCATCACAGGAATAAAGTAATATTTTAGACCCAACGCTTCTGCTGCAGCTTGAAGGTGTGCATTAGTTGATGGGTGCTCAGGTTCTCCATCTGGGCGATTGTTGATAATGGTGGTGATACCTTGGGCTTTAATCGCCAGCATGTCTGATTCTAAAATTTGTGGCCCTACGGCAAAAGTATCGCTTACTTTGGTAATATTCATGGTTGATTGTGTCCTTAGGTTGATAACAATACACCTTAATTACAGCTATTAACTATAATACAAATGTACTCCATTTCGAATATGACAGACCTGGTTACCAAAGGCTATCACACTAAAAAATCTAATAATAGGACTAAAAAAATGGCAAAAAAAAGCCCAGATAATCAACCTTAAGGCAGTGTATCCAGACTTAAATTTTTTGATTTGGCTGCTGTGTAAAGGCTACGCAGTAACCCGGGTTATCGCAGCATCTATAGCGTTTACTATTTCATCCAACTCAGTTTTAGTAGCAATTAACGCAGGGCTTAAGCACAAGGTATTGTTGTGCTTAGTAAAGCTGCGGTTGGTACGGCCAATAATAACGCCGTTGGCCATGCAATCTCCTGCAATGGCAATGGCGATGCTTTCATGCACTGGCTCACGGGTTTCATGGTCTTCTACTAGCTCTATGCCCTGGAACAAACCCTTACCACGCACATCACCTATAATTGGATGCTTGTGCTTAAGTTCGTTTAAACGCTGGCTTAAGTAATCGCCCATATCCACAACATTTTGCAATAGATTTTCGTCTTCAATAATCCGCATATTTTCCAAGGCAGCAGCAGGGCCAGCTGTACAACCGCCAAAGGTTGAAATATCACGGAAGTAATCCATCGGGTCAGATGAGTCTGTCTTAAATGCATCAAAAACAGCTTCTGTCGTTACTGTACAAGAGATCGCTGCATAACCACTGGCCACACCTTTAGCCATGGTGACTATGTCTGGTACGATGTTAAAGTGCTGATAACCAAACCAAGTACCAGTTCGGCCTAAACCACACACTACTTCGTCCATAATCAACAACACATTATGCTTGTCACAGATACGACGAATCTCTTCAAAGTAACCCTTTGGTGGGACGATAACACCACCACCCGCAGTAATAGGCTCTACAATTACACCACCCACAGTGTCTGGACCTTCTCGCAGAATCACTTCTTCCATAGCTCGTGCAGCCTGAATGCCAAAGTCAGCTTCGTTGCCATTTTCTGCATGGTAGGCAGAACAATGTGGAAACTCTACAAAACCTGGGGTAAACGGCCCGTACTGGCTTTTACGTTCGTGCTGGCCTGTGGAGCTCAACGCCGTAATGGTAGTGCCATGATAATCCCGGTCGCGGTAAAGAATCTTGTGCTTTTTACCACCATATTTTTTAGCAGACATTTGACGCACAATTTTATAAGCTTTTTCATTAGCTTCAGAACCAGAGTTTGAATAATAAACACGGCTCATGCCTGGCATTTTTTCGATCAGATTTTTAGCAAACAAAGCCCCTGGCAAGGTGCCTGCACTATTGGCAAAATAATTAAGCTTAACCAACTGGTCGCGTACAGCATTAGCAATAGATTCTCGCCCATAGCCTACGTTGACAGTCCATACTGCACCAGAAACAGCATCTAGATACTCTTTGCCTTTGGCATCGATTACCCGCATGCCCTTGCCTTCAACAATCATTAACGGATCATTTTCTTCTAAGGATTTATGCTGGGTGATATGGTGCCATAAGTGTTTACGGTCATCGGCCAAGGCATCTTTTGTCTCGTAAGCATTTACGTCGTATTTCATAGTTTAAACTCCAACTGTAAAAGGCCTAAGATAAGCTAAGGCCATGGCGATTAGGTGGGCATTGGCCCATTTGCATCAAATATTACTGGTAAAGTGAAGTAATACCCTAGATCCAGTTAAAACCAACGGGTGATACCAAAAAACACCCAATGTTAATTTTAACAAAAAGCATTAGGCATTTTGCCTACACACACTTTAGACTTACGCGTATCTATACCGATAAAGAGCCTCGATATGAGCCACCCACTGTTCATCTTGGATGCTGGATTAAATGCCAGCCTTCAGCAGCAACTGCGACAGCAGATTGCCAAGGCTATTTTAGATCACCATATTCCTTTAGACGCGCCTTTGCCTTCTAGCCGAAAGTTGGCTAAGCAGCTAAACGTAGCGCGTAATACCGTCGTATTGGCCTATGAGCATTTATTAGACGACGGGTACCTCATTGCACGTGAACGCAGCGGTTACTTTGTTAACCCCAACATTTTAACCCATACGGTACAGTTAGAATCCATTTCTGATGAACGGCATACTTCGGGCACCAAGCCAGATTGGCAGGGCCGTTTTAAACTTCACCCCACAAAGCAAGAAAATATCACTAAGCCTGCAGATTGGCAGAACTACCAGTACCCGTTCATTTATGGCCAATTTGATCCAGACCTATTCCCTACTAACCACTGGCGAGAATGTTGCCGCGATAACGTCAGTGTTCCTGCCATTCGTAGCTGGGCAGCAGATCACTTTGTGGCTGATGACCCCATGCTTATAGAACAAATTCACACGCGTATTCTTCCGCGTCGCGGAGTGTGGGCCGCACCAGAAGAGATTTTAATTACCATCGGCTGTCAGCAAGGCCTATACATGTTGGCCCAGCTGTTGCTAGACAAAAACACCACCATGGGTTTAGAAGACCCTGGATTTGTGGATATGCGCAACATTGCTAGCCTAAATCCATCCAAGCTAAAGGCCCTACCCATAGATGAAGAGGGCTTGATTGTAGATGAAGGACTAGCCGAATGTGACTGCGTTTACGTAACCCCAAGCCATCAGTACCCTACTACGGTTACCATGCCCTTAGATCGTCGCCGTAAACTGCTAGAAATGGCCAGCCAAGAGGACTTTTTGATTATTGAGGATGACTACGAGTGTGAAGCTAATTTTCATCAGTCACCCTCACCTGCACTAAAGAGCTTAGACAAACATGGCCGGGTTATTTATATTGGTAGTTTTTCTAAGACGTTAGCCCCAGGTTTACGCATTGGCTACCTTGTTGCTAGTAAAGAGCTCATTGCCGAAGCTCGGTCATTACGGCGCTTGATGCTGCGCCATCCACCTGCCAACAACCAACGTAGTATCGGCTTATTTATAGCACGTGGTTATTACGACTCTTTGGCAGCAACCTTGGTAAAAGCTTACCAAGAACGCCACCAAATTATGGCTGAAGCTCTTCATAAACATATGCCTGGGCTAGCAGAACAACCCACCTTTGGTGGTTCTTGTTATTGGGTTAAAGGTCCTGAAAGTCTTGATGCTAGAAAACTTAAAGCACAAGCAGCGCAGCAAGGTATTTTAATCGAAGCGGGTGATATTCACTTTTTGGGTGGCCCTTTAGGTAATGACAAGCCGTTAAACTACTTTCGTTTAGGTTATTCGTCTATTAACCCTAAATTGATCGAACCAGGTATTGAAAAGCTGGCACATATTATGGCTCAAATGTTACCAAATTAAAGGCCTTACATCAGCATGGGGTGTTGATGTGAGTGTCAGTCACCCTTCTGTTGACCTAAGCCAATTTAATTAACAATAAGCCAGAGCATATGAACCCTGCAGCGAACCAGCGACTGCGTCCGAGTGCTTCCTTAAACATAAAGGTACTAAGTGAGGCAGCAAAAAGTACTGATGTTTCTCGCAAGGCGGCAACCATCGCTACCGGCACCTGTGTCATAGCCCATAAGCATATCCAGTAAGCAGCCATGGACATAGTACCCCCGCCAATTGCAACAAACCAATGCTTGGTTAAGCTTGCTACAAATACTTTTGGGTTATAGCGGTAAGCCCAGATAGCGGCAATAATACCGTCCAAAAAGAACAACCACACCACAAAACTATGCACATGACCTATTTGGCTCACAGTATAGCCATCTACCATGGTGTAACTAGCGATCCATAACCCAGTAATTAATGCATAATAAAAGCCAGCACCAAGCGCTTTACCTGGTTTAAAACGCGACAGGGCTGCCACGCCACCAGCAATTAATAACACCGCTAGCACCTGAAATTGGGTGAATTCAGCACCCAAAAAAACCAAACTAACTAGCAAGACCCAAACCGGAGCACTGCCTCGGGCAATGGGGTATACCTGGCCAAATTCTCCTTGGGCGTAGGCTTTAACTAAAAACACCTTATACCCAAAATGTAATACCAGGGTTAACAGCAACCAGGGCCATATTGGGGCGGGTGGAAAGGCAATAAAAGGAATAAAACCCAAAGCCTCCACGCTCGTGCACGCCATAATTAAACCCATCGCGATAATGGGTTCGGCATTTATTTTTACCAGTGCATTCCAGCCCGCATGTAAAGCAGCCGCAAGTAGTACTGCAAAAAAAACTTCTATCGGCATAAAAACACTATACCTTTTAGGATTTTTGACTCAAATGATGGGCATAAACTAATGCAAGAGCAGCTGAAGCTAGCCGAGCCGCCGGAGGATCTGCCCTAGAAGTAAGCATTACTGGCACCTTAGCACCCATAAGAACGCCAGCTGCAGTGGCCGCATTAAAGTACACCAGCTGCTTGAATATGGCATTACCCATTTCTATATTAGGCACTAACAAAACATCTGCATGGCCTGCTACTGGGTGATCTATACCCTTCAATTTTGCAGCCTGTGGAGAGATTGCACCATCAAAAGCCAAGGGCCCAAACACTTGAGCACCCAAGTGGTCTTGCTCAGACATAGTTGCTAAGAGTTCCTTAGCCTTAAGGCTTGAAGGCATAGCCTGGGTAACAACCTCTGTGGCAGAGAGTAAAGCAATCTTAGGGTTGAGGTTACCTAAGGCATGCATTACGTCTGTTGCACCTCTTAAAATACTCAGCTGGGTCTTAGTGTCGGGTAATACGTTGACTACGGCGTCGGTAATACACAAAGTGCGGGGGCTGTTTGGCACAGACATATGAAACAAGTGGCTTAAACGCTCACCTGTTCTCAACCCATGTTCCTTATTAAGTAATGCCCGGATCAATACATCTGTATGTAAGTTACCCTTCATCAAAAGCTGAGCGGTGCCTTGATGTATACACTGTACCGCTTTTGTGGCTGCGTCTTCTTCGCCATCACTAGCTATCAATTTAAAGCCATCAATAGGCCAGTTGATGGCTTTGGCTGCGGCGTAGATAGCATCAATTTGACCAACTAGCACGGGGATAATGATACCGGCCTCGAACGCCAATTTAGCACTCTCTAAGGCAAGCTCAGAACCCGCATTAACTACCGCAGTAGTCATAGCGGGTAACGCTTGAGCTTGTTTAAGTAACTGCGGTGGACATACGGGTATTAACTTACTTAGCATTTGAGCTGGTCCCTTATTTAGGCTTAGGTTAGGCTTAGGTTAGGCTTAGGTTAGGCTTAGCTTAGGCTTAGGTTAGGCTTGGGTTAAGTTGGGTATAGTTAACTGGGTATAGTTAACTGGCTACAGTACGTTTAGGCCATCTTAAACGAGGCATTAGTTGAGACATCAGCATACCTGCCAAAATTAACCCACAACCCATTAAGCCCTGTGGTGGCAGCACTTCATTAAGTAATAAGAAGCCACCGATCACAGCAAACACACCTTCAGAACTTAAAATGATAGCAGCGTGTGAAGAGTGAGCATGCTGCTGCGCTATCGTCTGCAATGTATAGGCAATGCCTGTAGACATAACGCCTGCAAATAATAATGGCACTGCTGTAGAGCTGATCATTGCCCAAGATAGTTGCTCAAAATATAAAGCCAATATCATGGCTAAGACACCTGCTACAAAAAACTGTATTAGAGATAACTTTACTGTATCCATACGTGATGCAAGATAACCAATCATTAACACATGGCCAGCAAAAGCTACCGCACATATCAGTTGCAGGGTATCGCCTTTGCTTAGGGTAAAGTCTTCGTTAATACTTAAAAAATATAAACCCAATAGAGCAACAACAGCCCCCAACCATGTGCCTAAACCAGTTTTCATGCCAAAGAAAAGCCCGATTAAAGGTACAAAGAAAATATACATACCCGTGATAAATCCAGCCTTACCTGCCGTGGTGTACTGCAAACCTACTTGCTGAAATGTAGCACCGATAAATAGTAATATACCTGCTGCCAGGCCACCTAGCATTAAAGCTTTGGTAGACACTTTAGGGCCTTGGTCTGCGCTTTGGGCTTTACTTCTACCTATCCATATCACCACAGGAATCAAAGCCAACACACCGATGAAAAAGCGTAAACTATTAAACCAATGAGGCCCCATAGTTTCCATACCAACGCGTTGAGCTACGAAGGCAAAACCCCAAATGGCAGCAGCCAATAACATTAGTAAATTGGCCTGAATGGCTTTATTGTGCATGTATAAAATCCTGATTTTTATATTATTAGTTGGCGATAGTCGGCAAACCACTATGGAAGCAGAACATTGGGTCTGGGGTATTAATAAGCTGGACTTCTAAGTCTCTTACCATGGTGATACGCCTATTGTAATCGTCTAATCCTGGAGCATCTTTTTCCATGGCCACATCTTTGGCTAAAGACAAGTAATCTTGATAATGCCTTGCTTCAGATTTCAGTAATGAGGAATAAAATTTGGCTAATGATTCATCTAAATATGGAATCAACGCGTCAAACCGTTCGCATGATCTGGCTTCAACAAAAGCACCAACAATTAATGTATCCATTAATTTAGCTGGCTCATGGGTACGCACAAGCTGTCTTAATCCGCCCACATAACGACACGCATCAAGATGATCGTAAACAATACCACGCTCGCGCATTATACGGCACACTTGCTCAAAATGAATTAACTCTTCTTTGGCTAAGCGTGACATTTTAGTTAACAAGTCAGCCCGGGTAGGGTGACGAAACATTAATTGCATAGCAGTTGATGCAGCCTTCTTTTCGCAGTGCGCGTGATCAATTAGCAAAATATCTTGCTGTTGTAACGCCGTTTCAACCCAAGCTTTGGGGGTACTACATCCTAAAAACTGCTTTAGTTGCGATAGTGGCACAAACTTAACCTAGGTTAATAAAATAACGAGCAGCATTGTACCCACACTCATCAACAGCGTCTAGGATTACCCATCTAACCATTGACCAAGTTCATGTTGGTAAAATACACGTCACTCAATACACTGTACCTATTGAAATTATTACTAACAATTTCAATAGGTTATGGGAACACACTACACCAAAAAACACGCCTTACAACTAGAGATTATTGAGTCATTATGGTAATATGAAGACAATTATTGATGTTCCCATTGACCACCTCTGAATCGTCGACACATAAGGTTCAGAGTCATTAGAGGCTATACCATGCTAAAAGCTTACCGTACCCATGTTGCAGAACGCGCCATCTTGGGCATTCCGCCAGAGCCACTCAATGCAGAACAAACCGCCGAGCTTATTGAGCTTCTAAAAAATCCACCAGTGGGAGAAGAAGCAACATTAGTAGATTTATTGCGTAACCGCGTGCCTGCAGGTGTGGATCAAGCTGCCTACGTAAAAGCGGGCTTTTTATCAGCAATCACTACTGGTGACGTAGCTTCTAGCCTAGTAAGCCCTGTTGAAGCGACACAAATCTTAGGCACCATGTTAGGTGGTTATAATATTCAAGCGCTGATTGCATGTTTAGATAATGACGCTTTAGCAGCCACAGCGGTTACCGCACTGTCTCATACGTTACTAATGTTTGATGCATTCCACGATGTTGACGAAAAAGCCAAGGCTGGCAATACCTACGCCATGCAAGTAATGCAGTCTTGGGCTGACGGTGAATGGTTTACGTCTCGGGCTAAGTTAGAAGAAAAAATAAGCCTCACAGTATTTAAGGTAACTGGCGAAACCAATACGGACGATCTTTCTCCTGCACCCGACGCCTTTACTCGCCCGGACATTCCCCTGCACGCCAATGCCATGTTAAAGATGCAACGTGACGGCATTGAGCCTGATGATCATGGCACTACCGGTCCTCTTAAACAAATTGAAGCCATCAAAGCCAAAGGATTCCCAGTAGTTTATGTGGGTGATGTCGTAGGGACTGGCTCATCACGCAAGTCTGCTACTAACTCGGTGTTGTGGTTCTTCGGTGACAACATTCCGGCAGTACCCAATAAAAGAGCGGGTGGTTTTTGCTTTGGGTCTAAAATTGCACCTATCTTTTTTAACACCATGGAAGACGCAGGAGCCCTGCCTATAGAAATGGATGTGTCTAACATGCACATGGGTGACGTGATTGATGTTTACCCTTATGAAGGCGTAGTACGTAACCATGAAACAGGTGCAGAACTAAGCCACTTTGAATTGAAAACGAACGTTATCCTAGATGAAGTAAGGGCTGGTGGACGTATTCCACTAATTATTGGTCGTGGCCTTACTGAACGTGCTCGCTCTGCTCTAGGAATGCCAGCAACAGATGTTTTTCAGATTCCAAAACCACCTGTAGAGTCTAACAAAGGCTATACCCTAGCCCAAAAAATGGTTGGTAAAGCCTGTGGTACAACAGGCATTCGCCCTGGCACCTATTGTGAGCCAAAAATGACCACCGTAGGCTCGCAAGATACTACTGGGCCGATGACTCGTGATGAGCTAAAAGACCTCGCCTGTTTGGGTTTCTCTGCAGACTTAACCATGCAGTCATTTTGCCATACAGCAGCTTATCCCAAACCTGTAGACGTACAAACTCAACACACTCTTCCAGACTTCATCATGAACCGCGGCGGTGTGTCTTTACGCCCAGGGGATGGCATTATTCATTCTTGGTTAAACCGCATGTTACTGCCAGACACTGTAGGTACTGGTGGCGATTCACACACCCGCTTTCCACTTGGAATTTCTTTCCCAGCTGGGTCGGGTCTAGTTGCTTTTGCTGCTGCTACGGGCGTTATGCCTTTAGATATGCCAGAGTCAGTGTTGGTTCGCTTTACTGGCGAACGTAATCCAGGTATTACATTGCGTGACCTAGTGCATGCCATTCCTTACTACGCCATTCAACAAGGTTTACTTACGGTAGAAAAATCAGGCAAGGTCAACGCTTTTTCTGGCCGCATTCTAGAGATAGAAGGTTTAGAAGACCTTACAGCCGAGCAGGCATTTGAGTTGTCTGATGCCTCAGCCGAGCGTTCAGCTGCGGGTTGTACTATCACTTTAAATGAAGAATCTGTTGCAGAATACCTACGTTCTAACGTCGTCATGCTCAAATGGATGATTACAGAAGGTTATGGTGACAAACGCACGATTGCTCGACGGATTTTGGCAATGGAAGCATGGTTAGCTGATCCACAGCTCATGCGCGCAGACAGTGATGCTGAGTACGCTGAAGTTCTTGAAATTGACGTGTCTACGATTACTGAACCTATTTTATGTGCGCCTAACGATCCAGACGATGCCCGTTTACTATCGTCCGTTGCAGGCCAAAAAATCGATGAAGTATTTATTGGTTCTTGTATGACCAACATTGGTCATTTCCGTGCTGCAGGAAAATTACTTGATGCTGCTATGGGCCCCATTCCAACACGTATGTGGATAGCACCCCCTACAAAAATGGATGCTGCCAAGCTCACTGAAGAAGGTTATTACAATATTTTCAGTAAGGCTGGTGCCCGGATCGAAATGCCAGGTTGCTCCTTATGTATGGGTAACCAAGCACGAGTCGCAGACGATTCTACTGTCGTGTCTACCTCTACCCGTAACTTCCCTAACCGCTTAGGTACTGGTGCGAATGTATTTCTAGCGTCAGCAGAGCTGGCTGCTGTTGCAGGAATAAACGGTAAATTACCTACTCCTAGCGAATACTTTGAGTATACAACCAAGCTGGATACTATGGCTGGTGAAGTGTATCGCTACTTGAACTTTGATCAACTAGCCGACTACACCTCTGCTGCTAGTAAAGTTATTCCTACGCTCGAAGTGGCCTAACCACAACCAATAAGCCTAAGCCAAAAAAACCCCTTATTTTTAGTTAAAAATTAGGGGTTTTTTTTGCATATCAATAACCAAATTTAATAAATTTAGGCTAGACTAATATTAGATGTTAGATTAGGGTTTATGTATGAAGGTGTTACTGGTTGAAGACTCTATTACTTCTTTGCGAGTAATACAAAAATATGTAGAAAGTGCAGGCCATAGTGTCGTTACAGCCAGTGATGGTGCGCAAGGTATCCAAAAGTTTGTTGAGCATAACCCAGACTTAGTTTTATTGGACGTTAACATGCCCATCATGAACGGTTATCAGTGTGTGCAGCATATAAGAGAAAATTGCCAAAAAGGTAACTTGTGGATTCCGATAATATTTCTAAGCGCTAACGTCACTGAAGATGCTATTGTTAAAGGCATCGATTCTGGTGGCGATGATTATTTACTAAAGCCTATCACTCAAAAAGTGCTAACTGCTAAATTACGTGCAATGTCGCGTATAGCTGACATGCGTAAGGAGTTAGAAGAACTCAGTGCCCATCTGAAACGGCTTTCGTCGATCGATGGTTTGACACAGCTTTATAACCGTCGCCACTTTGACGAAACTTTGGAGTTGGAATGGTCTCGCTCAGGTAGAAATCAATCCCCTCTGTCATTAATTTT
>CAJXEN010000076.1 GCA_913052465.1 uncultured Oceanospirillaceae bacterium | reverse complement strand
GACCAACAACTAAGCCGACAAATTGAAGATGCTTTGGTAGCCCGCAACCCACGCGGCATGGCTCAAGTACAGCCCGCATTAACTGCAGGCTACTGCCTGCGCGCAGCGCAAATTTTACAAAACTGTATTAATGATAAACCCGGTGCCACAGTACTTATTGGTACTGGTTTCCCAGTAGTTGGTACCTTTGAGACCGATGGACCTGTAGGCGCAATTGCCCTTTATGACACCTTAGAACACTTAGGTGCTGTGCCTGTCATTGTATGCGGACAACCGTTAGTGGGCGCCCTTATGCAGCGCTATCGAACACATGAAATACGGGTAGGAGACAACACTAATCTAGAAGCTGAAACCATAGCAGCCCTTAACCACTTTAACCCTCAAGCCATCGTGTCTATTGAGCGCCCAGGCCAAGCGCAAGATGGTGGCTATTACAATATGCGAGGCGAAAGTATCAGTGCGCGCACGGCTTGTTTTGATGGCTTTATGAAATGCGCAAAATGCCCTACTATTGCAGTCGGTGACGGGGGTAATGAAATAGGTATGGGCAAGGTTATTCATGCCCTAGAAAGCCTCGATATAGTACCTGCGGTGACCAGCGCAGATGAACTCATCGTAGCCGATGTTTCTAACTGGGGAAGCTATGGTATGATCGCCTTCCTTGGCCTATGGCAGCAACAAGATTTATTGGCTAAAATTAAGCCTTCAGCTATTTTGCAGTATTTGTCAGACCTTGGCAGCGTGGATGGTGTAACACGTATAAATCAACTCACAGAAGATGGTTTACCTCCTAGCGAAGGCCAATCTGTGATTGATCAATTACGCCAAATAACTGGTTTTATTGATTAATATTGTTAGCGTCACTCAGCCAATTTAGTGTAGGAGCAGAATGTGCGTCTTCGTAATCTCAATAGCTTTATAAAGGTAGCCACTTTAGGAAGTTTTCATGGTGCTGCAGCTCAATTACATGCATCACAACCTGCAATTTCTGCACGTATTGCCACCCTTGAAGAGGAGTTGGGTGTTAAGCTATTTAAACGCGATCAAAGTGGCACTAAACTCACCGCTCGTGGCAGACAGCTTTTGCCTTTTGCAGAACGCTTAGTGTCTATTAGTAATGAAATGAAAGCCCAACTGCAAGATGACGCTCCTCAACAAGGTGTGTTTCGTATCGGCATTGCTGATACTGTCGCCCATTTGTGGCTAAGAGACTTGTTAAAAGTTTGGCGTGAACAACATCCTTTGATACAATTTGAGCTCACTATTGATCTGTCATTAGCTCTATACAAACAATTAGAAGAACACCAGTTAGATCTTGCATTAATGGTCTACACAGGACAGGCGATCGCAGTGAATACGCAGCCATTAAGTGCCCTGCCACAAACCTGGGTCGGCAGCCCTCACTTTGCGAAGGGCAGCCGTAAGATGGACATCGAAGCACTAAGCTGCTGTCCCATCTTAAGTTTCCCAGCAGCCACTGGGCCTGGCAAACACTTACAAGAATTATTCAGCCAAGTGGTAGAAAAACCTAAATTTCATACCAGTAATTCGGTGTCAGGCTTGTTAGCCATGGCCGAACAAGGTGCTGGTATTGCACTGCTACCAAAGCCCATCGTAGAGGATGCTTTGCGAGCCGAGCGCCTCATTGCTTTTGATGTTGATCCTACACCCCCAAAATTAAAATTTTGCTGTGGTTGGCGTCAAGATGAAGACCGTTTATTACCACAACTATTAGCCGATAGCGCCAGCCAACTGGTCAGTCAAATTATTAGAGATTAAGTTATGAGTATTGTTTACCTTGATGGCACTTACATGCCAATTGAAGAAGCCAAAATTTCCCCTCTTGATCGGGGCTTTTTGTTTGGTGATGGCATCTATGAAGTAATTCCTTCTTATGACGGGAAAATGGTCGGCTTTGGGCCCCATATTGATCGCATGATCGAAGGCTTAGGTGCATTAGAAATTGAACTAAACTGGTCTCACGACCAGTGGCGTGAGTTATGCGAAGAACTTATTCTGCGCAATCCTAATACTCAAGTAGGTTTATACTTGCATGTCACGCGTGGAGCCGACTCTAAACGTCACCACCTGTACCCCAAAGGAGTAGCACCTACGGTGTTTGCCATGCCTACTGATATTCCACCTGCACCTATTCCAGCAAGGGACAAGGTGAACGCATACAAAGTAACCACCATGCAAGACCAACGCTGGAAACGCTGCAACATCAAATCGATTTCACTACTTGGTAATGTCATGCATTATCAAAAGGGCTATAGCCAAGGCAGTGGCGAAGTATTGTTATTTAATGACAACGGTGAGCTCACTGAGTGCGGTGCTTGTAATGCTTACATTGTGAAAAATGGTACTGTAATTACTCCTGTTTTGGATAACCAAATTTTACCTGGTATTACTCGTCTTATCGCCTTAGGCGTATTGCGCGACGATGGCAGCATTGCCATAGAAGAGCGTATTGTTACTAGACAAGAAGTATTTGATGCCGACGAAATCTGGATTTCCAGTTCAAGTAAAGAGATTGCTCCAGTGACTCAAATCGATGACAAGGTGGTTGGTGACGGTATGCCGGGACCTATATGGGAAAAAGCAGCTAAGCTTTATAGCGCCGGCAAATTTAACTACTAATACGAGACCTAGCTATGGCACGTCCTAGCCACATGGTTGTTGACCTTGCAGCATTGATTAGTAATTATCAATGGGCTTGTAAGCTTGCTCCCAAAGCCCAAACCATGGCTATTGTTAAAGCTAATGCATATGGGCATGGGGCAGTAGCCTGCGCTACTGCCTTACAACCTTATGCGCCCGCTTTCGGTGTTGCTTGTATAGAAGAAGCACTGGCTTTACGTGCAGCGGGCATCCACAAACCCATATTGTTATTAGAGGGCACCTTTACCGCAGATGAAGTAGCTGTGGCTGCCGAACATGACTTTTGGCTAATGGTGGAAGATCCCCTTCAAGTGGATGCAGTTTTAACAGCCCATGTATCTAAGCCAGTTAAGGTATGGATCAAAATAGACACCGGCATGCACCGCTTAGGGCTAGCTCCTGCACGTGTGCAAGGCTATTACCAGCAGTTAGTTGCAAGCCCTAATACCTGTGAAAAAATAGTATTTGCTACTCATTTTGCCAGTGCCGATGAAACCAATAACCACTTTACCTTAGTTCAGGTGCAATTATTTATGGATACAGCTAAGCGATTTAAACAACACATAAGCTTAGCCAACTCAGCTGCTATAATGGCCTGGCCACAAGCCCACGGTGACTGGAATCGGGCCGGTTTTATGCTTTATGGAAACTCTCCCCTTGATGCTAACCACCCTTCAAGTAAAGGCTTACAACCCGTTATGCAGGTAAATTCAGCCATTATGTCTTTACGTTTAATAGCTGCTGGGGAATGTGTGGGGTATGCGCAGCAATGGTGTGCTCAAAGGCCTTCTGTCATTGCTACAGTGGCGATTGGCTATGGTGATGGTTATCCACGCAATGCAGACACTGGCACACCTGTATTAGTCAACGGCAAGCGTGCCAAGGTTGTAGGCCGTGTGTCTATGGATATGATTACCATAGACGTGACCGACCACGGTGCTGTTCAAATAGGCGACAAAGTGTGTTTATGGGGTAAAGATTTAAATATCAATGAAGTGGCTGGCCATGCTGGCACCATAGGTTATGAACTCATGACGCGGGTCACTCAACGCCTACCCATAAGCTATACCCATTAATTCTTTACTAAATTAACCTGGCTAAGTTCAAACAAACTTTCAAACAAGCTTAATGGTGCTAAGTACGCTGAGGCCTGCGTGCATGGATAGACATTAACAAGCCTAAACTAGCCATTAAGGTGACCACTGAAGTGCCACCGTAGCTTACCAGCGGCAAGGGTACGCCCACAACCGGCAACAAGCCGCTAACCATGCCAATGTTGACGACTATGTAGACAAAAAAGGTAAGCGTCAAACTGGACGCCAGCATTCGATCAAACGGATGGCTCGCGTAGCCAGCGATAACTAGGCCTCTAAGCAACACCAAAAAATACAGCGTCATTAACAACAATACGCCTACCAAGCCAAACTCTTCCGCCAGCACAGCAACGATGAAATCGGTATGGGTTTCAGGCAGAAAATCTAAATGAGACTGGGTACCTTGTAACCAACCCTTGCCATCGATACCACCAGAACCAATGGCAATTTTAGACTGTATAATATTCCACCCAGCCCCCAAGGGATCACTTTCTGGATCTAGGAATGTGATCACCCGCTGTTGTTGGTATTCGCGCATGCCCATCCACAGCAGCGGCAAACCTGCAGCACTTAAAATGATGGCAACAATGACGTAGCGCAACAACAAACCTGCAAAGAAAATCACAAACACACCAGAACAACCAATAAGTAAAGAGGTACCTAAGTCTGGTTGCTTGGTAATCAGCATCATGGGCACCAACACTAGAGCCATGGCAATGATGACATGGCTTAACTGGGGTGGTCTGGGTCTACTAGCTAAATACCAAGACACTGTCAGCGGCACCACTAGCTTCATAATTTCTGAAGGTTGAAAACGGGGTAATCCTGGGATAGCTAACCATCGCTGGGCTCCTTTTGCTCCCACACCAAATAGCAGTACTGCAACAAGCAACAACAGCCCGGCGATATATAACAAAGGCATCCAACGCTGAACGTGGCGTAGGTTAATTTGGGTGATGATTACCATACCAAGGAGAGCCACACCATATCTCACTAGTTGCCTGTGCACTGCAGCTTCGCTGGAACCAGAGCCAGAATACAACACCAATAAACCAAACGACATAATGAATAATAACAACACTAGTAGCCATGGATCCAACCTAAGCTTTACCCACAGGCCAGGGCCACTCTTTAGGTGTTTTCTTGCTTCTGGGGCCCAGCGTTGGAAGTCAGCCATCGTTTTCAGCCGCCCCTTTGGATTCTACTTTAGTCCCCAAAATATGTGCATCAAACAACTTTCGGGCCAAAGGTGCAGCGGCAGAGCTACCGCCACCACCATTTTCAATAATCACAGCAATAACAATGACCGGATCTTTTGCGGGTGCCCAGCCAATGAACAAACCATGGTCACGAAATCGTTCAGCAATTTTTTCAGCATCATAGGTCTCGTCTTGTTTAATACCTAGAACTTGCGCGGTGCCCGTTTTACCAGCTATTTTATAGCTACTATTGGCACCACTGCGCCGTGCTGTACCATGTTTCCCATGCATCACGTCAATCATCGCATCGTGCATTCTGTCCCAATCACTAGTGCGCTTTAGTGCTAATTTAGCTGGTTGCTTAGGGTTGGTGCGGTCTATGTCGCTGACCTTTTCCACAGGCTTACCATCCATAGCTTTAATCATACGTATTTGATGCCATTGACCCTTATTAGCCAGCACCATGGTCATCGTTGCCAACTGTGTTGGTGTGGCTGATAAAAAACCCTGGCCAATGCCCAGGTTAAGTGAGTCCCCTCGGAACCATGAAGCATCACGATTTTTTCGCTTCCATTGTCTAGTAGGCAAAACAGCCTTAGTGGCTTCTGGCTGATCTGCAATAGTCACCTGACCAAATCCAAACAGAGCAAGGTACTTAGTCATGGGATCATTACCCATGGCATCAGATATGGCGTAATAAAAGGTGTCCACAGACTCAACAATAGACTTGTGCATATCTACTTGTCCATGGCCCCCTTCTTTCCAATCACGATAAAGACGCCCACCTTCTGTAAGCTGATAAAAACCAGGATCCCAAAGTGAGTATTTGCGGGACACGATGCCAGAGTCTATACCAGCAAGAGCAATTACCGGCTTTACCGTTGAGGCCGGTGGATAACGACCCCGCAGAGCTCGGTTAAATAATGGCAAATCATCAGAGTTTCTTAACGCTTGGTAGTTGGCGTGGCTAATACCAGTCACAAATTGATTAGCACCGTAACTGGGTGCACTAGCCATAGCTAGCACTCCCCCAGTTTTAGGGTCGATAGCGACTATAGCGCCACGCTTACCCTCTAACAACTTCGCTGCATTCTGCTGCAGTTCAGCATCTAAGTAGAGGCTAATGTCTTTCCCTGGCAAAGGCTCGAAGCGCTCTAACACTTGGATCACTCGGCCTCTAGCATTGGTTTCTACAGTTTGGTGGCCTACTGTACCGTGTAATTCAGTTTCGTAGTAACGTTCTACACCCAATTTACCCACATGGTGAGTGGCACTGTAGTTAATACTATCTAGCTTTACCAGTTCACGGTCATTAATGCGGCCAACATAACCCAAAGCATGCACAAATCCTTCATCCAGTGGGTAGTATCGAACTAACTCTGGTACCACTCTTACTCCTGGGAGGCGGTGTTGGTTGACCGTAATTTGGGCTATTTCTCTTTCGTTCAATTGGAAACGCAGTGCCACTGGACTATAGGGCCTGCGCGGCTGTTTCAAGCGACGCTTAAAACGTTTTATGTCGTCCTTATCGATGGTTACAACTTGCGCCAATTCAGCAAGCACCTTGTCAATACCGCGCCGGCCTCCCACTAACTGTTCAGGCACCAAAGTTAAACTATGGCTGGCACGATTGCCCGCTAACAAAACACCATTGGTATCGTATATTAAGCCCCTAGTAGGAGCGATTGCTTGCAACTGCTGGCGGTTATCGTCTGATTCTGTGACATAGCGTTGGTGTTGCCACACTTGCAAATAAACCAAACGAGAAACTAGTCCTGCAAAAACTAATACAATAAGCAGCAGGGCCCACCAGAGACGCGCCTTAAACTGGCTTACTTCTTGGCGTTGATTATCCATTTTTGACCAAGGCATAGTATGATCAGTTACTTATGGTAGGGGTGATTATTAAGCAAGCTCCATGCGCGGTATATTTGCTCAGCTAGTACTACACGTACTAAGGGATGTGGCAGAGTGAGAGGTGATAAAGACCAGCGCTGGTCTGCTCTTACAACACAGGCTGGGTCTAATCCGTCTGGCCCACCCACCAGCAGGGTGACATTACGCCCACTCATACGCCAGTCTCCACATTGTTTGGCCAGTTGCTGGGTACTCCAAGGTTTACCCAGCACATCTAAGGCAATAACGTAGTCTTGAGCTGGGATAGCAGCCAACATTTGTTCACCTTCTTTAGCAATAGCACGCTTTAAATCAGCGCTTTTGCCTCGAAACCCTAGGCCTAATTCTTGCAATTGTAGCTGCATGTCACTTGGCATTCTGCGAGCATACTCGTCATAGCCTTGAGTGACCCACGAGGGCATTTTAGTGCCCACCGCTAGCAACTTAATTTTCATTTATACACGCGGCTCTACATCGCTGGATAAAATTTCTTTAAGAGCTGGGTTCCATAATCGCTCCAAGTCATAAAAATCACGGGCTTCAGCTTGCATCACGTGTACTACAACATCACCAAGGTCTGACAATACCCAGTTGCCACTCATTTCGCCTTCAATACCTAACGGTATGACACCATTTTGCTTAGCTTGAAATGACACTTCGTCAGCCAAAGATTTTACATGACGGTTAGATGTTCCTGTAGCGATCACCATGTAATCAGTTACATTAGATAAGCCCCGCACATCTAACTGCACAACATCTTTGCCTTTCATATCTTCTAGGGCAGTGGAAATCAATTTCAATAAATCTTCTATTGGCATAGCCATAATTCGTGTTCCAAAAATTCTAATTAATGCCGTATAGGCTTTGGCTTGCAATGTATTGTGCCACTGCAGGCGCTAATTCTGTTACGCTAGGTTGGTAACCTGAGCGCAGTTGCCGACGTATCTGTGTTGCAGATACGGCATGCTGCCCTAATTTCAGGTGGGCTACCTGACCTGATGAAGAAGCTAACAAATGTTTGGCATCATCCACTTTGTGAGTTGCATACCAGGTAAGCAACTCAGGATCTCTGGGCCAAAAACTGGCTGGCCTGGTGAGCACCAACACATGCCCATAATCTAATAATTCTTGCCACCTATGCCATTGCCGCAAACCTGCAAAAGCATCCATGCCCATGCACCAAATCAACGGCATAACTGGGCCTATTTCTTGCCTTACTTCAATCATAGTTAACACGCTATAGCTTAACCCATGGCGGTCAACTTCACGTGTATCGATGGCTAATTCATCATGGCCTTCAATCGCCAAAGATAACATCTGTACCCTTTGCTGTGCCGTGGCTAAAGGGCTTTGCCTGTGGGCAGGCTGGCAATTAGGCAATAATGCCACATCGTGTACCCCTAAGCATTGACTCAGCTCAATGGCCGACAATACATGGCCTTGATGAATTGGGTCAAAAGTACCACCCCACAAAACCTTAGCGTGGGTTATTGGTATGGGCTTAGATATAACATTAACCTCGGGTATGACCATCACCAAAAACCACATACTTCTGCGATGTTAAACCTTGCAGCCCAACAGGCCCACGGGCGTGTATCTTATCCGTAGAAATACCTATTTCAGCGCCAAGACCGTATTCAAAACCGTCTGCAAAAGCAGTGGACGCATTGATCATTACAGAGCTTGAGTCCACCCGTGCCATAAATTCTCGCGCCTTGGTGTAGTTTTCACTGACTATGGCATCCGTATGATGAGAACCATAAATATTAATATGCTCAATAGCAGCATCCATGTCTGTTACCACTTTAACAGATAGAACAGGTGCCAAATATTCGGCATACCAGTCGTCTTTCGTCGCTGCGGCAATAGTGCCTGTGTAACTACTGGAGTAGCTGCCTATTATAGCCATAGCTTGGGGGCATAGGCGCAGCTCTATATCAAACTCTTGTAAACCTTGCGCCAGCTGCGGCATTAGTTCTTCCACACGAGACTGAGCAATTAACAAAGACTCAAGAGCATTGCACACACCATATCGTCTGGTTTTGGAGTTGATCACAATATTAATAGCTTTAGCCGCATCAGCATAGTCATCAATATACACATGGCAGTTGCCATCTAAATGTTTGATCACAGGAATCAACGCTTCTGCACTCACCCGCTTAATCAGGCTTTTACCACCCCGAGGAACAATAACGTCAACAAACTCTGTCAAAGTAATAAGCTCACCTACAGCTGCTCGGTCTGTGGTTTCAACAACCTGCACCGACGCAGCTGGTAACCCTGCTGCAAGCAACCCTTGTTTTACACATAGGGCGATAGCTTGGTTTGAATGAGTTGCTTCTGACCCACCTCTTAAAATAGCGGCATTACCAGACTTAATACATAGGCTAGCTGCGTCTACAGTAACGTTGGGGCGGGATTCATAAATAATACCCACCACACCCAATGGCACACGCATTTTACCGAGCTGAATACCCGACGGGCGAAAGTTCATGTCTGAAATCTCACCCACAGGGTCTGCAAGTTCTGCAACCTGTCGAAGGCCTAACATCATGGCGTCTATGCCTTCGTCTGTTACTCTAAGGCGGTCAAGCATTGCGTTATCTAAGCCATTATCTAAAGCGTTAGCTAAATCTTTTTCATTAGCTTCTTTTAGGCTTACTCTAGCTTCATCTAGAGCACTAGCCATTGCTAAAAGGGCGTTGTTTTTTACCATGGTTGACGCAGTGGCCAAAACCTTAGAAGCGGCTTTAGCTTGGGTACCTAATTGCTGCATGTAATCAACCACAGACATGAAAAACTCTCTTAAAAAATGTAAAAATACTAGGGCGGACATTATAGCGCGATTTAAAGCTAAATAGAGTAAAAAACAGCGCAATAGCTGGAATTTTTCTATTCACCCCACGCGGGCACTAAAGTCTGCGGTAAACCTAGTTGAGACATAATTCGCGCCACCACGAAATCCACCATATCTGCCACACTTTGAGGGCGATTATAAAATCCTGGGCTAGCCGGAATGACCACCGCACCCATGCGCGTTAACTTAAGCATATGCTCTAGGTGGATCTCTGAGTAAGGCGCTTCGCGCGGCACCAAAATCAACTTGCGTCGTTCTTTTAAATGCACATCTGCAGCCCGCTCAATGAGGTTATTACTGGCACCACAAGCAATCGCTGACAAACTACCCGTGCTGCACGGACATACCACCATGGCATCACCACCACCAGAACCAGAGGCCACTGGAGCCATCCACTGCTGCTTAGCAAATACCCGCAACTGCCCTGGCTTGGCATCATACAATTTAGTAAAAAAGGCCTGCATTAAGGCTGTTGCCGAAGGCACCTTAAGGTCTGTTTCTGTAGCTAACACCACTTGTGCTGCGGAAGAAATCATTAGCGACACTTCACACTGCGCCATCAAAAGACACTGCAGCAAGCGCAAACCATACTGGGCGCCCGAAGCGCCAGTAATGGCCAGAGTTACCTTAATAGTCACTTTTTCGGGCCCATTTGATATGGGCAGCAAGGGCGTGGTTGTTTGATTCATAACAATGACATAACAATAAAAAATGAGTGATTAACAGCCTCATTGTACCAGCTAAAACCCTATAAGCTACCACCTAAAGTAAAGGCTGAGAATGATAGTTAGCCGCACCACTAACTAAGCCACACAAAAGGGTAGAGTATTAGGCTTAAGCAGCAAGACTTTTTGTGGTAAGTGACATATAATCACGCTCACATTTTATCCATCAAAATGGACACCACTAAAGATCCCATGTTGAGCCTCAATCAAGCCTTTGAGCAAGCCCAAGTTGACCCACAACTTGTCTCCGTAGTTGACTCTATCACCACCACCTGTAAAAACATTGCTGAACGCCTTTGTGGTGGAGCCCTAAGTGGCCTCTATGGTTCTGCTGAACAAGAGAATGTTCAAGGTGAAGTACAGAAAAAACTAGATGTTATTTCCAACGACTTGCTAAAACAAGCACTGCTAGCTAACCGCAGCGTTGCAGGCATTGCCTCGGAAGAAGAAGAAGATGCTATTGCTGGCAATTTAGAGGGTCAGTATTTAGTAACCTTTGACCCACTGGATGGCAGTTCCAACATTGATGTTAACGTGACGGTAGGCACTATTTTTTCTGTGCTAGCATTACCTGAAGGTTGCACAGAAGTGACCACAGATACTTTTTTACAGGCTGGCCGCAAACAGATAGCC
>CAJXEN010000075.1 GCA_913052465.1 uncultured Oceanospirillaceae bacterium | reverse complement strand
ACAAAAGCTTCAACTGCGCCAGTTCCCCCTTTTAAATTGAAACTAAGTAAAGCACTATAACCCTGCATCTACGGCATCTGTGCTCAATAAATATTCAGCTAAATACTGAGCATTATGCATACTTTGCCTCATTCGTAGCGCAAGTGTTCGCATATCTCGTGCAATTAAAAAACCACCCATAGGATCAAGGCATGCACCTGAAAGCTCTTTAAATGCAACAATGCTTGGTTTGAGTGCGTGAGATGTGCAAACGACACCCCCCATGGTGTCGGCATGGCCGCTTAAAAATTTTGTTGCACTATGGACAACAATGTCAGCTCCTAGGGTAATTGGCTGCTGTGAAATTGGCGTTGCAACTGTATTATCTACTATGACTTTTGCACCTTGCCGGTGAGCAAGTGCACTTAAGTGCTTTATATCTTGTATTTTGAGTAACGGGTTTGATGGTGTTTCTAAATAAACTAAATCACAGCCTTGCTGGATAATACCTTCTAATGATTCTTTAGATTCAGGTTTTATTAAAATTACATCAACACCCCATGACGGGAGTAAATGCTCTAAAATAGCGTAACTCCCTCCATAAATATTGCCAGAAGCCACCACTTTCATACCGGGCTTAAGTTGGCTCATTAATGCTGAGTAAATCGCAGCCATGCCTGATGAAAAAGCAATTGCCGTATCACTTTTTTCTAACAAAGAAACGGCATTTTCAAAGGCTAAAATAGATTCGCTAGGCGTATTTCGAGCATATAAAAAATTATCGCTCTCACCTTTTGCAAGAGTCTCCCACTTTTTCATTTCGGTTTGTTTTGAGGCAACATCAAAATTTAAAAAAGCGTTTGATAACAAAGCATTGGTCATAAGCAAGTCACTAGACGTTATAAATAGTTAATCAACAGATACTAATTGAATAGAGCAGTCGTTGCTAGAAGAGTTGCTAGAAGAATAGGCGTCGTAAGATCATCGCCAGTATTGTCTTAACAACGGACCTCTTAGCCAACCAAATATAGTCACTGGTGTTACCTCATTTAATGATCAATGAGTTGGTTTAGATGATTGATACCCCAATCTGTCATGTTGGGCCATGGATACTGAGATAAAGTATTAATATGAACGGTTGCCACATTGGCTGCTCTGCCAGCTTCTAAATCAAACAAGTAGTCTCCTACCATAACGCTGTCACTGGTTTTGGCACCCCATTGATCTAGCAATAACTGTATTCCAGCAGGGTGGGGCTTGGGTTCACAAGACGCACGATCTAAAATATTGCTGGGGCAGAAAAATTGTTCTAAGTTACAAGCTTTAAGTGTTTGTAAGGTTGCAGGCATCACATTACGGGTCAGTATGCCTAGGTTAACGCCTTTTTTTTGAAGGTGTTCAAGCAGCTCAAATGCACCGGGCATAGGTTTGGCCAAACTTGCAAAGTGACATTCCATAGCATTGATTTTATCCCACATGGGCGCGGCTTGCTCTGGAGGGAGCGCTTGCACACTCTCCAGAATATCAGCGTCATGGGCTAAACCTAGCTCGCTTCT
This sequence comes from uncultured Oceanospirillaceae bacterium, assembly GCA_913052465.1. Lineage (GTDB taxonomy): Bacteria > Pseudomonadota > Gammaproteobacteria > Pseudomonadales > Balneatricaceae > Njordibacter. Next base: position 9,642 of record CAJXEN010000075.1, on the reverse strand, counting down.
CATCATGGCAAAATCGTGTACACCTATGGTTAATGTGCCATCCATATCAAAAACCCAGTGTTTGCTGGCGCGGATATTTTTACGTTGTTCGTTTAAAGAGTCATTCATGCGCCTAATTTAACAAACTTTGAAGGAAATGCGTTAGTTTTACTTTCCATTGTTTTTCCTTAAGGGGCCATGTGGTAAAATTGCACTTCTTTTTTTAGAGGATAACCAATGAGCGCAAAAGTTGCCGTCATCATGGGGTCTAAGAGCGACTGGCCATGTATGCAAGAAGCCACGCAAATTATGGACCGTTTAGGTGTGAGTTATGAAGTAGAAGTGGTTTCTGCCCATCGCACGCCAGACAAACTTATGGAGTTCTCTTCCCAAGCTGCTGGTCGTGGTATTCAAGTCATTATTGCTGGTGCAGGTGGTGCTGCTCACTTACCAGGTATGGTGGCTGCCAAAACACGCTTGCCTGTTTTGGGTGTGCCAGTTCAAAGTAAAGCCTTAAGTGGTATTGATAGTCTTTACTCCATTGTGCAAATGCCACGCGGAGTGGCCGTGGGGTGTATGGCCATAGGTGCAGCTGGAGCGTTTAATGCAGGTTTATTAGCTAGCCAAATATTGGCCAACCAAGACGCTGATCTGGCCCAACGTATTGAAAATTTCCGCACCGAACAAACTCAAACTATATTAGATAATCCCGACCCAAGAGAAGGTTAAGCCAAACGTCATGAAGCCAACAATTAAACGTGTGTGGGTATTGGGAGCAGGCCAGTTAGGCGCCATGCTCAAACATGCGGCTCAACCTTTGGGAGTTGATCTACGCCCAGTGGATATTGAGTTAGATGCTAACCTGCCCTTAGAAGAAGATGATGTAATTACTGCCGAGCGTGAACAGTGGCCCTCTACCCAGGCCACAGATCAGCTTGCTGCACACCCAAATTTTGTAAACCAAGACGCCTTTGGCTTGGTAGCAGATAGAGTTACTCAAAAGCAGTTGTTAGATCGCTTAAGTTTAGCCACTGCGCCCTGGAAGCTGGTGGAAACTAATGATACTGCTGCCAGCCTGCATGCTGTATATGGCGCGCGAGTATTGCTTAAACAGCGCAGTGGTGGCTTTGATGGGCGCGGTCAGCATTGGTTAGTGGCTGCTCATGACTCCAGTGCTATACCCCAAGGTTGGCATAACAAAGTTATTGCTGAACAAGCCATCGCCTTCGATGAAGAAATGTCTGTTATTGGCGTGCGTAATCGCGCTGGTGAATGTCATTATTATCCGCTGGCCCTAAACCGTCATCAAGATGGCATTTTAACTGTCACCTTAGCGCCTTTAGAGCGTTTATCTGGCCTACAAAACGAAGCTGAAACCATGCTCAGAAAAGTTATGGAAGAGCTTAATTATGTAGGTGTTATGGCTATGGAGCTTTTTAGAGTAGGTGATCGCTTACTTATTAATGAGCTTGCGCCACGGGTGCATAATAGTGGGCACTGGACTCAGTCTGGCGCTAGTATCAGTCAGTTTGAGTACCATGTGAGAGCAACCGCAGACTTACCCCTCGCGCCAGCCATAATCAAACACAACAGTGTGATGATTAATCTCATTGGCATAGACTACAATTTAGCTTGGTTAGCGTTACCTGGTGCCGAAGTTTTTTGGTACGGTAAAGAAGTAAGGCCTGTACGTAAAGTTGGCCACATTAACTTCTCTATGGCAGACCAAGCGCAGTTAGTTAGTTCTCTAAGGCAGCTCCAGGCCACTTTAACTGATTGGTACCAGCCAGCTTTAGACTGGGCTATCAGTGAGCTGGAAGGCTGATGAATTGCGTTGCCCAAGTCGCTGCTTATATACCAATATTAGTGCACCTTTTGGTACTTAGCGGTAGCGATCTAACAAGCTCAACAAGCTTTCCGACGTAAAAGGTTTGGTTAGAAAACCATTAAGACCTTGTGCTTTCCATTGAGCTTTGGCTGCCAAGTCACGACGGTAAGAAACGGCAAATATAGGGGTGCTAGACTTTGGTTCTCCCATTGCTCGAATGCATGCAGTCGCCTCTAAACCGCCCATGACTGGCATCATAATATCCATTAAAACAATGTTATAGCTATGCCCATCGATAAGTTCTAACGCTTGTTGGCCGTTGTTTGCTAGATCAAACTCTATTTTACTAAAATTTAGCAATGCGCTAATTATTGCTTGATTATCTAGGTCGTCATCAACAACGAGAACCTTGAAACCATTGCTCATATATAACTCCTTTGACTTAAAGCACTATAAGAACATGCTGGACACATAGCGTTTTTTGTAAATTAAAAATATAAGGAAGCATACCTAGTTAGAAAATCAATAGCCACTAGGCCCGCGACACATCACTGTAAGAAACAATGGAATATTGTAATTATCAAATGCAGTTTCGTGTTCAGTTTCCGCAATATATTGGTCATAGCCCTTCAAAGTGGCTGAGCTCTACAGGATCACTAGAGGGTCAATAGAAGGTCATGAGTTGCACTTTCACATATAGGCTGCTTCTTTTATTAGGCTAATGGTTTAAAAACACCCCCTCTAGTTTTTACCCAAAAGTGTGTATCTTGGTCAACCACTGTACATTTGGTTGGTAGGCGTATGTTCATAAACTAAGTAAAGTATTAGCTATAGACGCCTTAAAAACTGCACTTGTAGTGCCTGTTTTTTGAATGGGTGTTATTAATTTGAGTGTTAGAAAAAGCCATAAATTACTGCTCTTTTTAATAACATCGAACTACTATAGAGTCCGTTAAAAGTAATGAACTGTATCATTTGCATCCTAAATGAAAATGGCAGCATACAGATGTGCCACCCTCGCAGCATTATTGACTTGCTGCACCTATGGATGTTGATGGTTGTTGATAGTTGTTAATAGTCGCTAATAATTACTGATGTTTAAACAATGGTTGGGCTAATCTTTCATGCGGGCAAATTCTTTATTAAGCTCGTACTGTTTAGAGGTTACATAACCTTCTATAGAGCCCACTCGGTTTAGAGCATTGTCAATTCTTTCACTGGCCTTGCGCAGGCGTGCGCTAGTGCTAGCACTATATTTAAACATGGTTTTAGCTGCGTATTCATGGCGTTCTTCATCGTATTCCATGTCCAGTGTTTGGTGTTTGGGACGCTTAGCTATAACGAAGGTGGCGAAGATATACAAAATTATGGATAAACCACCAATGATAAAAAAGCTACCTGCAAACAGCAGACGAATTATCCAAGGCTCTACGTTGAGTTGTTCTGCAATGCCTCCGCACACGCCAGATAACTTTTTATCAGTTCGGCTGCGATATAGGTTTTTGTCCCAGCCCTGCTTCCGGCGTAGTTTGAAATTTTCCTTTTTAAGGCCAGATTGATTGTTCAGTTTCATAATGGGCTCCTTGGGTCTTGATGATGGTCTTTACTGCGCCAGCTGCCATGGTCGGCGTCTAGTATTTGTTCCAGGGTATTAATACGATGTGTGAGTTTGTCTATATTAGAGAGTAGGTCATCCAGCTGCTCCCTGTCACCTTGGTCTAGCCCAGATTGGGCTTTACCTGCGCTACGGTAGTGTAGAGTGATCCAAATAGGCATCACAATGACAATAAATAAAATGGTGGGTACAAATAAAAAGTCCAACATAGTTGTTCCTCTGGGTGCTAGTTTATGAGCTTAATTAGGGTTTTTCAGAGTTAACCAAACTAGCTGTTTGACGTTTAGCCTTTAGTTTAGCTAAAGCGTCGCTAATACGCTCGTCTTCTTGTAGGGCATCAATCTGCGAAGCCAAATCACCCTCTTGGCCTATATCCATAGACTCTAACTGGCCTTCTAGGTTATCCATACGGCGCTCATAGAGTTCAAATTTGGCAAAGGCTTTGTCTAGTGCGTTGCGTTGTGTTTGCTGCTTTACGTGTATGCGACTGTGCACTGTCTTTTCTCGAACCATCAGCACCTTTTGTTTAGCTTTGGCATCGTTGAGCTTGGCCTGCAGCTGACTGACTTCCTCGCCTAAGTGTGCCAAGTGTGCATTGGCTGCTTCCAGTTCTGCGCTCATGTGTAAAGCTTCCTCAGACAGGTTTGCTTGTTCTTGAAGGGCGGCGCGAGCTAAGTCTTCACGATCTTTTTCTAAGGCTAGTGCGGCTTTATCTTCCCATTCCTGGGCGTAGCCCTGAAGTTTTTCAAGCTTACGTTGAGCAGTTTTTTTGTCTGCAATAATGCGCGCTGAAGAGCTACGAACTTCTACTAAGGTTTCTTCCATTTCTTGAATAATGAGGCGAATCATTTTTTTAGGGTCTTCTGCGCGGTCTAGTAAAGCGCTGAGGTTAGAGTTGATGATGTCGGTCATGCGGGAAAAAATACCCATAATATTACTCCTTATGTGAATGCTGCCTAGGTTGCCCCAGAGGCCTGCTATTGTGTGTTGGTTGCGTTTGTACTATTCACTTAATATTACAAGTATTGTGCCAGCATCATTAACTAATTGTTTTATAACATATTATGTTAAAATAAGAGGTTTCGTAATTGACAGGTTTGGTTAAATAAACTAAATTATGGCTAAAATACATAACACATTTGACTATTTATGCGCGAACAAACCATTATTGGCTCTTCATTGGCTTTAGCTGAAGTATTGGAGCAGGTATCGGCATTGGCAGAAATCGACCGGTCAGTGCTGGTTTTGGGTGAGCGCGGTACAGGTAAGGAACTGATTGTTCAGCGCTTACATTTTTTGTCCCCTCGCTGGCAAAGAGACCTTGTAAAAGTCAATTGTGCGGCCCTTAATGACAATTTGTTGGAAAGTGAGCTGTTTGGCCACCAAGTGGGTGCATTTACTGGAGCTACAAGAAATCATAAAGGCCGTTTTGAGCGAGCCGATGGCGGCACACTTATGCTTGATGAGTTGGGTAACATGTCCTTGCGGCTGCAAGAAAAATTATTACGAGTATTAGAATATGGGGAGTTTGAACCCCTTGGCAGCCATGAAACTAAGCAAGTAGACGTGCGTGTTATCGGGGCCACTAGTGCAGACTTGCAAGCAATGGCTAAAGCAGGAACATTTCGCTATGACCTGCTCGATCGCCTAGCATTTGATGTGGTGCATATACCACCTTTAAGGCTTCGTAAAGGCGATATCTTGGAGCTAGCTCAACACTTTGCTCAGCGTATGAGCCACGAACTGGGTTGGCAGCTATTTTTGGGGTTTTCTTTGCAGGCCAGACAACAGCTAGTAAATCACTCATGGTATGGTAACGTGCGTGAATTGCGTAACGTTGTTGAACGGTCACTTTATCGCTGGGGACAGGCTGATGAACCTGTGCCAGAGGTTTTCTTGGATGTGTTTTCAAAGCCGTGGAACCTAACTCAAGAGCATGACCAAGATCAATTTTTAGAGTATGAATTGGATCAGGCTTCTAAGAAAGGCTCGATAAAAACTTCATCACAGGTTGGCCTAAGCGACTTTAGGCAACAGGTAGAGCGCTATGAATTTGGTCTTTTACACACTGCGCTGGCGCAAAATCAACACCACCAAAGCCATACTGCGAATTCTTTAGGCTTGTCCTACCATCAGTTCCGAGGGCTGCTTAAGAAACATAAGTTAGCCAAGAACCAAGGACATGAACATGATTAATACACACACAAAAGCACCCAAATACTTGCCGCATATGCACCACAAAGATACTATCGTTATGGGTATGGAGCCCTTGGACAAGGCTAAGTGGATAGAGCCTGATGACCACTATCCAAAGTTTTTACAACATAAACTGGCGTTAAAAGCACTAGAACAGCAGCATATATTTGATGCACTACCTAGCTCATTAGAAGCCCAAAAAGAGCTAGCCTCTGAGTTAAAGCGGCACTTGTTAAATCAACATGGCCATTTATATTGCCCTATTGCAGAGGGATTAAGCTATTTGCCAAATGGCATTAACTTAGCTTCAGCTAATACCAACCCCTTGTGGCAGGCTTCTTTATGGGTAGCTGACGATTTACTTATTATGCAGAAATTGGCAGGTAGTTATTGTCTCACTGCAGCTAGTTTATGTAGCCCGAGCAACTGGCATTTGGTGGAAAAAATCGGCCAACCTATGGCAAGGATTCATGACCCTGTGCCTACCATTCATGAAAAGTTGACACCCAAAATAGATCGCTTTTTTGATCATTTAACTTTGGAAAATCCAGTTCAGCGGTTTAACTGGTCACTTCAGGCTAATGAAAAATTAGCCCAGTTTCCAGAAGGTAAGGTCATTCATGCGGTAAATACACCTTTATATTACCGCTGTGAGAGACAAACCCTAACGCGTCTGCCTCGCACTAATGCGATTGCGTTCACCATAAGAGTTTACGTTTATCCGATGATGAGCTTAACACAGGTGCCTAGTGCGTTGACGCAGTTAAAATCGGCCATAGGTGCTATGCCTCCGTCGGTGGCTAGGTATAAAGACATTATTTATTTTGCCCCAGCGTTGCTGAAATATTTTAGTGATTTGAGCTCAATAAAAGGCTAATACCAAAATAAGTGAATAGGCCTCCAGCATCGGCGTTAGCCCAGTTTGTTAGATGATGACGAGCCTTTATTTAGAGCCAGTGCGGGCGCTAAACCAAGCTACTATTAAGCACCAAGCTTGGCTATTAAAACTAAACACAAACTCCAAAAATAAAAAACCATAAGCTGATATTGTTAGAACCTGTAGCAATGAACTGGGGCATAAATCCTATGAACAATAATGCCACTTTAGGGGTTAAGGTGTTGGTTAACAAACCGTGGTAAACCTGGCTTTGTTGGATGATGTGGCCGGTCAAATTGTCACTAAATGTGGCTACGTTGTTCGGTTAAGTAACATAGATACCCCGATATAAAGCAAATACAAGCTGCCCAGTATTTTGATTACTGTATAGGCATCGGTGGAAGCTGCTAACAGTGCAGAAATACCAAAAGCAGCAGCAACTATGTGAACTAATGTGCCAGCACCAACCCCAAGGGCGGCCACTGAAACTGCCTGAACACCTTTGCTAGCACTGCGACTGGTAATAAAAAAAACCTTATCCAGGAACTAGATTGAGAGCTATACCTGCGCTGATGAATAACCAAAGGTCCTGCGTGCCAAACATATGCGTATGCAGCCATTAAAATAATTGCAAAGAGTGCTTTAACTAAAGTCATCGTATCGATGCACAAAAAACACATTTTATAAATTATACCCAACAGCCTTGCAATCAGGCCTTACTTTGGTCTATATTGCGGCCACTATGACTTGTCGGGGGGCCCTGTTAATTTCTAATTAACGCATTGGGCTGAGATCACTAACGTGAATCCCGTTGTACCTGATCTGGATAATGCCAGCGTAGGGAACAAGGAAAAGCATCCACGTAAGCCACTTACGCTGCTCCCTCCTCCTAATAGAGCCAATGTAGAGTCAATATGGCACCAATCCGGTGCTGATCTATCTTTAGCCGTCATAGAAATTAATTAGTTAATTTTTAGGAGTAATTATGTCTCAATATACGGCTTACCTTGCCGCCGCCACCCTCAGTTTATCCATTGTCACAGCGCCGGTTTTAGCGAGTGATACTGCCAAAAAAGAACTCACAGTTTATACCTATGATTCGTTTGTATCAGATTGGGGTATGGGACCACTGATTAAGCCAACTTTTGAAGAACAGTGTGGTTGTACGTTAAACTTAGTGGGTATGGACGACGCTGTGGCCATGTTGCAACGTTTAAAGCTAGAAGGTGCATCTACCAAGGCTGACCTAGTGCTAGGGTTAGACTTAAATTTAGTAGATGACGCAAAACAAACAGGTTTGTTTGCTAAACACATAGTAGATACCAGTAAATTAGAAATGCCTATTGAATGGCAAGACGACACCTTTGTACCTTTTGATTACGGCTACTTTGCTTTTGTTTACAACACCGAGCTTATGCCTAACCCGCCGAAGAGTTTGGATGAACTTGTGAACGCTGGACCGGAGTTAAAAATCATCATTCAAGACCCTCGGTCAAGCACTCCAGGTTTGGGCTTGTTATTATGGATGAAAGCTGTTTATGGTGATCAAGCTGATGCAGCTTGGGCTAAGTTGTCTGACAATATTTTAACCACCACCAAAGGCTGGAGCGAAGCTTACTTTAGTTTATTCTTGGCTGGTGAAGCCCCAATGGTATTAAGCTACAGCACCTCCCCTGCATACCATATGGCTGTAGAAGGAACAGATCAATACCAAGCAGCTGTGTTTGAAGAAGGCCATTACCTACAAGTAGAAGTAGCGGCTAAACTAAAGGCCTCTAAAAATTCGCAACTTGCGGACGAGTTCCTAAACTTCATGGTGAGTGAAAACTTCCAAAAGCACCTGCCGCTAAGCAACGTCATGTACCCTGTGAATACGCCGGCAGAAATGCCAGAAGCCTACGGTAAGCTGATTAAACCTACTCAGGTATTGCAGCTAGATACAGCGCAAATTAATCAAAACCGCAAGCAATGGGTTAGTGATTGGCTTAATGTTATGACACAGTAGGTTTTTAGGCTTAGTGTAAATATCGTGCCACCTACTTTTAATTAGGTGGCACGATATATTAGTGGGTAAAATAAAAGGTTTATGTCGCAAGGTTTAGCCGTTTGACGTGTTTGTAAGCTTGCCTAAATAAGCATTAGCAGTTAAGAGGGGTTTCGTTTGTAACTATTCGTCCTGCTCGTGTTACTAGAGTGGACAGCATAAATGCAAACAACCTTTGATTATGTGGTTTCTGGGGCAGGGTATGCTGGATGTGTCTTGGCCCGCCGCTTGTCTGATGCAGGAAAAAGCGTGTTATTGCTGGAAATAGGATCATCCGATAAATCTTGGATTATTAGAATGCCGGCAGGCTTAAGGTCTGCATTCAAACCCACTTCTAAATATAACTGGTGGTACTACACAAAAGCCCAGCAGCACCTTAACCATCGCACTATTGAGCAGCCCCGTGGGAGGGTACTTGGGGGATCTTCCTCTATCAATGGCATGACCTGGCTCCGTGGCCATCCGTTGGATTTTGATCGGTGGCAACATGAGGGGGTATCTGGCTGGGATTGGGCCATCAATTATTAGCCCCTGAGGGGCTTCCATTTTATGCTAACCTAAGCCGCTAATTGGTTAGTTCCGATGCCTAGTCACACAGATGGGCAATGATTAGCGTCTATAATTATAGAAATAGATCTATGCCCTTTAAAGGAGGACCCCAAGGTTTAGCATAGGTGCGTGGAGAAATCGTGGCCATTAAAAAAGTCAAAACATCCTTGCTGGACTGTTTTTTTACACTCTATGCCACCTACGATGTGACTCATGTTTGGGTGGAGGTTTTTTTGATTGGCAGATCATGTGAACCATTATTATGCTGGGATGGAAAAACTACCGTTGGTTAGACCTAGTCATGGGGCAATTTTAGGCCTATGACCTAGGTGCTTAAACTGGTGCTAACGGCAACATAAAAGAAGCTTTCGGGTTTAATATTGTTGTTATTAAAAGTAGCCACTTATTTACCCCAAAAGAGGACGTGCTTAGGGGTATCACTGGTAAAGCTATCATAAAACTGGCCCTGCATTAATCCAGCAATGACAAAGCGCTTACTGAGCCATGCATAAACACTCCCAGTATACGCTTAAAGTGGCTCATGGCTGATATAC
>CAJXEN010000074.1 GCA_913052465.1 uncultured Oceanospirillaceae bacterium | reverse complement strand
CACCTACCAGTGAGCTGCTTATTGATGAGTCGTTGATCGGTTGGAAAGAGTATGAAATGGAAGTGGTGCGTGACACCAACGACAACTGTATTATTGTGTGTGCCATTGAAAACTTTGATGCAATGGGCGTGCATACGGGCGACTCCATTACTGTAGCTCCTGCTCAAACCCTTACCGACAAAGAATACCAAATTATGCGTAATGCCTCATTGGCAGTGTTACGTGAAATCGGTGTAGAAACAGGTGGCTCTAACGTACAGTTTGGTGTTAACCCAGAAGATGGCCGTATGGTTGTGATTGAGATGAACCCACGGGTATCTCGCTCATCAGCTTTGGCGTCCAAAGCAACTGGTTTTCCGATTGCCAGAGTGGCAGCTAAGTTAGCTGTTGGTTACACCCTAGACGAGTTACAAAATGAGATTACCGATGGCGCGATGCCAGCCTCGTTTGAACCTTCTATTGATTATGTTGTTACCAAGATTCCTCGTTTCACCTTTGAAAAATTCCCACAAGCAGATGATCGTTTAACGACGCAGATGAAATCGGTGGGCGAAGTGATGGCCATTGGTCGGACCTTCCAAGAGTCCTTACAAAAGGCGCTGCGGGGCCTAGAAACGGGCATCCACGGGTTGGATCCTATTCTAGATATCGCTCAAACAGGTGCCCGTAATAGAATCATTGCTGAATTAAAGACCCCACGAGCAGATCGTATTCAATATGTTGGTGATGCCTTTCGCATGGGCATGGAAGTACAAGAGATTTACCAATATTCTGGTATAGATCCATGGTTCTTGGTGCAGATACAAGACTTAATACAAGAAGAGGCAAAGCTTGCTACCTTAGGACTTGCAGACCTCAACTATAATCGAGTCTATAGCCTTAAGCGCAAGGGCTTTTCTGACATTCGCTTAGCTGTGTTGTTGGGCCTTACTGAAAAAGGCTTTCGTCAGCACCGTCAAAAGCTGGGTATTCGCCCCGTATACAAACGGGTCGACACTTGTGCTGCCGAGTTTTCAACAGACACCGCATACATGTACTCTACTTATGAAGAGGAGTGTGAATCGCGCCCTAGCAATCGTGATAAGATCATGATTTTAGGCGGTGGACCTAACCGCATTGGTCAGGGTATTGAGTTTGACTACTGCTGTGTGCACGCTGCGTTGACTATGCGTAAGCAGGGTTATGAAACCATTATGGTGAACTGTAACCCTGAAACAGTGTCGACAGATTATGACACTTCAGACCGTCTTTACTTTGAGTCAGTTACCCTTGAAGACGTGTTGGAAATCGTACACATTGAGAAGCCTAAAGGCGTTATTGTGCAGTATGGTGGCCAAACGCCACTTAAACTTGCAGTTGATCTAGAAAATGCTGGCGTGCCTATACTAGGAACAAGTCCAGAGGCGATCGACCGCGCTGAAGATCGTGAGCGATTCCAGCAAATGATTCAGCGCTTAGGCTTATTGCAGCCAGAAAATGCGACCGTGCGCAGCGAAGAAGAAGCTGTTCGTGCAGCAGAAAAAATTGGCTATCCGCTAGTTGTGCGTCCATCCTATGTGTTGGGTGGCCGGGCGATGGAAATAGTACATGAAGAAGGTGATCTTAAGCGTTATATGCACGAAGCGGTTCAGGTGTCTCACGACTCTCCTGTGTTGCTTGATCGTTTTTTGAGTAATGCAGTGGAAGTAGATATTGATGCTGTGTGTGATGGAGAACAAGTGGTGATTGGTGCCATTATGCAGCACATTGAGCAAGCAGGCATACACTCTGGCGATTCAGCCTGTTCATTGCCTCCCTACGATTTACCAAGTGATGTGCAAGATGTTATGCGTGAGCAGGTGAGACGTATGGCCTTAGAATTGGGTGTGATCGGTTTAATGAACACGCAGCTGGCATGGCAAGATGGTGAAATTTATGTCATAGAAGTTAATCCTCGTGCATCTCGGACGGTGCCCTTTGTATCTAAGTGCATTGGTGTTTCTTTGGCAGATATCGGGGCACAAGTGATGTCGGGTAAAACCCTTGCCGAAATCGGTTTTACTAAAGAAATTATCCCAGGTTACTTTAATGTTAAAGAGGCGGTGTTCCCGTTCAACAAGTTTCCAGGTGTCGACCCAATTCTTAGTCCGGAAATGAAGTCAACAGGCGAGGTAATGGGTATTGGTGACAGCTTCGCAGAAGCATTTTCAAAGGCCCACATCGGTACAGGCCAAGCTATGCCAGTGGCTGGCAAAGCCTTTGTTTCAGTGCGTGAGGTAGACAAGCCAGCATCACTCAAGTTGGCGGCTGGATTGATACACCTTGGTTTCACAATGGTTGCTACAAGTGGCACTCAAAAAACCTTGACTGACGCTGGGTTTGAGTGTGAGCTAGTCAACAAGGTGATGGAAGGTCGTCCTAACATTGTTGATAAGATCAAAAATGACGAAATAACCTTCGTTGTGAATACCACTGAAGGGCGTCAAGCCATTAATGATTCATCACTCATTCGTCGCTCTGCGCTACAACATAAAGTAGCTTACTCTACCACCTTAACGGGTGGCCTTGCAGTGATGGAAGGCTTGGCGTTTGGTGAAGAGCAAGAAGTGCGTCGCTTGCAAGACATGCATGCCACGCTGACAGCATAAGGAAATACTGATTATGACGATTACTAAAGTTCCTATGACGGTCCGTGGAGAGCAACTGCTGCGTGCCGAGTTAAAAGAATTGAAAAGTGTCACTAGACCGCGGATTATTAAGGACATTGCCACTGCTCGTGAGCATGGTGATTTAAAAGAAAATGCTGAATACCATGCTGCCCGTGATCAGCAAAGCTTTTGTGAAGGCCGTATTCAAGAGGTTGAAGCTAAATTATCGTTAGTGCAAGTGATCGATATTAGTCAGATTCCACACACAGGTACGGTTATTTTTGGAGCGACAGTGACCATTATTAATTTGGATACTGATGAAGAAAAAGTGTACTGCATCGTGGGAGAAGATGAAGCAGATATTAAGGTTGGAAAGATATCGCTTAAGTCACCTATAGCTCGTGCGCTCATAGGCAAGAGCGAGGGAGATGAGGTGCGTGTAACTACACCTGGCGGCGTGATTGATTATGAAATTGCTGCCGTGGGCCACATTGCGTAAACCGGTTAATAACTTCCTGCAGTTCCCACGGGTCCGTGGGTCCATGGGAAAGATCTGCGTTCTTGGCTAAAGCACTAACGTTCTAAGTTAGATTTCTTAGGATCTGCATTAGGGTTGCTTAAGTAAACGAGGGCAACGTTGCCGATAGATTGTACGAGTGTGGATCCACTTTCTTTGCACACCTGAGCAATGAGAGCGTTCTTTACCTCGCGATCACCTACAGAAAACTTAACCTTGATCAATTCATGGTCAAATAACGCTCGATTAATTTCGATCATAACGTTTTCGGAAAGGCCGTTACCAGCGACAGTGACAAGCGGATGCAGGTCGTGGCCAATGGAGCGAAGTTGTTTTTTCTGCGATTGTGCTAAATTCATGGTTGTCCAAAGATAAATTGTTGGGCGCCATAGGCCCTATGGCTGTGTTAAACTGTTTTTATTATACCGCATGTCTGGCGTTTGCGCTTGTTAGCAGCTAGATTTCCCCATTTACTTTGCGAACTATCAATAGAGATTCCCTTGGCTAGATCAAAAACCAGTGCCAATTGGCTAAAAGAGCACTTTGACGACCCCTATGTAAAGCTGGCTCAAAAAGATGGCTACCGCTCTCGTGCCAGTTATAAGCTGCTAGAAATGAGTAAAAAAGACCGCCTTCTTCGTCCTGGAATGACCGTGGTCGACCTAGGCGCAGCGCCAGGTGGCTGGACTCAAGTTGCCATGCAGCTAGTTGGGGAGGAAGGCATTGTAGTGGCTTCAGACATTTTGCCTATGGACTCCATTGCCGATGTCACCTTTGTGCAAGGTGATTTCACTGAGCAATCAGTTTACGATCAGATTGTAGCTGCACTGGGCGGCGAAAAAGCAGACCTTGTAATTTCTGATATGGCCCCCAATATGAGTGGTAACCCAGCTATTGATCAGCCAACGTCTATGTACTTGGTTGAGTTGGCCTTAGACATGGCCCGTAGCGTGTTGAAACCTGGAGGCACATTTGTGGCTAAAGTGTTTCACGGGGAAGGTTTTGATGATTTATTAAAAGACACCCGTAGCAGCTTTACTAGCGTACGGTCACGTAAACCCGATGCTTCTCGTGGACGCTCTCGAGAAGTTTATCAATTGGCAACCGGTTTCAAAGGCCAGTAAACTTAGTTTACTGTTCTTGCAGCCCAAGCCTACCTCGTATTGAGGATTAGGAGTTTAGCACTTGAATAACATGACAAAGAATTTGGTTTTATGGCTCATCATTGCAGCGGTGCTGCTGACTGTGTTTAACAATTTTAGCCAACAAACTGCTCCTAATCGCGTGAGCTATTCAGAATTCGTGAAGGCTGTGCAGCTTGATCAGGTTAAGAGTGTAGAAATCGACGGCCTCATTATCAGTGGCTTGCTTGGTAATGGTACAGCTTTTGAAGTGGTTCGACCTGCCTTGTCAGATCCTAAGCTAGTCGATGACCTACTCACCCACGAAGTTGATATTGTGGGCAAACAGCCAGAGCAGCAGAGTATTTGGGTGCAATTGCTGGTAGCTAGTGCGCCGATACTTATTATCATCGTTGTGTTTATGTTTTTTATGCGCCAAATGCAAGGTGGAGCCGGTGGTAAGGGCGGTCCAATGTCTTTTGGTAAGAGTAAAGCTCGATTAATGAGTGAGGACCAAATTAAAACCACCTTCGCCGATGTTGCTGGTGTAGAAGAAGCGAAAGAAGATGTAGAAGAACTAGTTGAGTTTTTACGTGACCCTGGAAAGTTTCAACGTTTAGGGGGTCATATCCCTAGGGGTATTCTCATGTCTGGTGCCCCAGGTACTGGTAAAACACTGCTAGCTAAGGCAATTGCAGGCGAAGCCAAGGTGCCATTCTTTAGCATTTCTGGTTCGGACTTTGTGGAAATGTTCGTTGGTGTTGGCGCATCTCGTGTCCGAGATATGTTTGAACAAGCTAAAAAGCAGGCTCCATGCATTATTTTCATCGATGAAATTGATGCTGTAGGTCGCCACCGTGGTGCGGGAATGGGTGGTGGTAACGACGAACGTGAACAAACATTAAACCAGTTATTGGTAGAGATGGATGGCTTTGAAGGCAATGAGGGGATCATTGTTATTGCAGCGACTAACCGCCCAGACGTATTAGACAAGGCTTTGTTGCGTCCTGGTCGATTTGACCGCCAGGTTCATGTGTCGCTGCCTGATATTCTTGGGCGCGAACAGATTCTTAATGTGCATCTTAAAAAGGTACCTCTAGGTGATGATGTAAAGCCAAAACTCATTGCTCGTGGTACTCCTGGGTTTTCTGGTGCGGATTTAGCCAATCTAGTGAACGAAGCTGCTTTGTTTACTGCACGCTTAAATAAACGCACCGTAGGCATGGACGAGCTAGAGAAAGCCAAAGACAAAATCATGATGGGCGCAGAGCGTAAGTCTATGGTTATGCAGCCTAAAGAGAAACTTAATACTGCTTATCATGAAGCAGGGCATGCTATCGTTGGGCGTTTAGTGCCAGATCACGATCCAGTATACAAGGTGACCATCATTCCACGAGGCCGTGCCTTGGGTGTGACCATGTTCCTTCCTGAAGAAGATCGTTATAGCTTGTCACGCCAGGGTATTTTAAGCCAAATTTGTAGCCTCTACGGTGGTCGAATTGCTGAAGAAATGACCTTAGGCAAAGATGGCGTCACCACGGGAGCATCTAACGATATTCAGCGTGCAACACAGTTAGCTCGCAATATGGTGACTAAGTGGGGTCTGTCCGAAAAGCTAGGACCATTGCTTTATGAATCAGAAGACTCTGATCCGTTCAGTGTTGCCCAAGGTCAAGGTGCTAAGGGTTTCTCTGATGAAACTACCGCCGCGATTGATGGTGAAGTAAGGGATATTATTGAAAACTGTTATGAGCGTGCAAGCACTATTTTGCATGACAATCGTGACATTCTTGATGCCATGGCCAATGCTTTAATGAAGTACGAAACCATAGACTCTGGTCAGTTAGATGAATTGTTAGCTCGCAAGGAAGTGACTGCGCCAGAAGGTTGGGACGATCAAGACCGTAATGGGAGTGGTTCAGGTACCAATGGTAACGCTAGCGTGTCTGCCGCTGAAGACCAAGCTACTATTGCAGAATCTGATCTAGATGCAGGCAACAGTGATGTGCCAGGCGCTGACGAAGCCCCAAGCTAAGATGTTCTTTGGCGACCAATGGCTCGACTTAACGGCGCCTCATGTAATGGGAGTAGTGAATGTTACTCCCGATTCCTTTTCTGATGGTGGCAGTTTGTTCGCCAGCCAGTCCTTATGTCTAGATGCGGCCATGGTGCGGGCGCGTGCGATGGTGGCAGAAGGAGCTAGTTTCCTCGATATTGGGGGTGAATCTACGCGCCCAGGTGCCAATCCTGTGTCAGTTCAACAAGAATTAGACCGTGTCATGCCTGTTATCGAGAGTGTTCGTGCTTCTCTGGACGTGGTGGTGTCTATCGATACCAGTACGCCGCAGGTGATGATCGCTGCAGCTCAAGCTGGCGCTGGACTCATCAATGACGTGCGTGCTTTAACCCGAGTGGGTGCGTTAGGGGCTGCTGCCGAAACTCAGCTACCCATCTGCCTTATGCACATGCAGGGTGACCCAAAAACCATGCAAAATAACCCTATATATGACTCAATAGTAGAAGATATTGGCCTCTATATAGATGAGCGTGTTCAGCAGTGTTCCACGGTGGGCATCCCCTTGGAACGCATACTTATCGACCCAGGGTTTGGCTTTGGCAAGACCTTAGTTCATAATCTGCAGTTACTTAAGTCCCTTAGTCTGTTAGCCAGTAAAGGCATACCAGTATTGGTTGGAATGTCTCGTAAAAGTATGATTGGCAGTGTATTGGGCAGGCCGGTTGATGATAGGCTGCATGGGGGCTTAGCGGTTTCTGTAATGGCCTATGAGCGTGGCGCACGCATTGTGAGGACGCATGATGTAGGCCCCACGGTCGATGCTCTACGCATGGCTCATGCGGTAATGATGAGTGACTAAGTTAAAACTAGGGAAGGTTAGATAAGGGATTTTGGTATGAAGTATTTTGGTACAGATGGTATTCGTGGTCGCTGCGGTGAATACCCCATAACCCCTGATTTTATGCTTAAATTAGGTTGGGCAGTGGGTAAGGTATTTTCTGAGCATGGCCGAAGTAAAGTCTTAATCGGTAAAGACACTCGTATTTCTGGCTACATGTTTGAATCTGCGTTAGAGGCTGGTTTGGCTTCGGCGGGAGTGGATGTGCTCTTGTTAGGCCCTATGCCAACACCAGCTGTGGCTTATCTAACACGCACTTTTCATGCTGAGGCGGGTATAGTGATTAGTGCGTCACATAATGGTTATCAAGATAATGGTATTAAGTTTTTCTCGGCTCAAGGCACCAAACTTTCAGATGCAGTAGAAGCTGCAATTGAAGAAAAGTTACAAGAAGCTATGGTATGTGTAGCACCAGAAAAACTAGGCCGTGCAGAGCGTATAAATGATGCCGCAGGCCGGTATATTGAATTTTGTAAAGGTACTGTCGGCCCGCATACCAGCCTAAAGGGCATGAAAATTGTGCTCGACTGTGCCCATGGTGCAACCTACCATATCGCACCTAATGTACTGACAGAACTCGGTGCTGAGGTGACTAGCATTGGTGTCGACCCCGATGGTCTGAACATTAATCAGGAGTGTGGTTCTACCTCCATTGCCATGTTGCGAAAAGTCGTTCGCCTGCAAGACGCTGACTTAGGTATTGCCTTAGATGGTGACGGTGATCGAGTCATTATGGTTGATCACATGGGTGATGAAGTTGATGGTGATGAGCTGATGTTTATTATCGCTGCGCACCTAAAAAACAACGGCCAGCTTGAGGGTGGTGTAGTAGGTACTCAAATGAGTAATTTAGGTATGGAACTTGGCCTTAAAGACCTAGGTATAGGTTTTGTCCGTTCCAAAGTGGGTGATCGCTATGTCATGCAGCAGCTCAAAGAAAAAGGCTGGCTTTTAGGTGGTGAATCGTCAGGCCATCTTATTTGTAGAAACCTAACCACCACTGGGGACGGTATCGTAGCTGCCTTGCAGGTGCTTCAAGCCATGCAGCCTAGTCGCAAGACTTTGCATGAGCTTAAAAATGAAATGCAAAAGATGCCACAAAAACTGATTAACTTGCGTTTTGGTAACCGGGTCAATTTAGCAAAATACCCAGCCATAGATGACGTTGTTAGTGCGATTGAAAAGCGCATGGGAGATCGTGGGCGGGTTTTACTCAGATCTTCAGGAACAGAGCCAGTAGTAAGGGTGATGGTTGAAGGTGAAGATGCAGATTTGGTAAGCCAATATGCCCAAGAGCTGGCTCACGATGTCAACAAGGCCATTTCTTAGGTTTATTTACCTTTGATTATGGGCTAATTATACGGTAATGGTAGCGAATCTCTTGTCTAGGTGCCCTAACTTGAGTATTATTACGCGCTTAAATTGAATACCCTGAGCTTTTCTTAATAGAAGGTTACCGTAATGGCGCACATGATAGTTGCAGGCAACTGGAAAATGAACGCCAGTAAAGATGCGGTAGCTGAATTATTAAATGGCTTAAAACAAGGTGCTGCAGCGGTTAAAAATGTGAAAATGGTGGTATTTCCTCCTTTTCCTTACTTGGCCCAAGCCCAGTTAGAGCTATCAGGTACCGATATTCATATTGGTGTACAAAATGTGTGTGCAGCAGGTGAAGGTGCTTATACTGGCGAAGTGTCTTTGGCCATGGCGAAAGAGTTTGGTGTAAGCTATGTACTGGTGGGCCATTCAGAGCGGCGCGCTCTTTATGCAGAAGATGATGCGCAAGTAGCTGCTAAGTATGTTGCCACTCAATTAGTGCATATGACTCCCATCCTATGTGTGGGTGAAACACTGGAGCAGCGTGAGAAAGGCCAGACATTGAGTGTGGTTACTGGTCAAATTCAGGCTGTGATTAATGTTGCTGGAGGTGCTAGTTTTGCTAATGCAGTGATTGCTTATGAGCCAGTTTGGGCCATAGGTACTGGACTAACAGCAAGCCCATCGCAGGCCCAAGAAGTGCATCACGCTATCCGAGCCCATGTGGCAAGCATAGCGCCAAAACAAGCTTGCAGCTTGAAAATATTATATGGCGGCAGTGTTACTGCAGCTAGTGCTGAAGAGTTATTTGCTCAAGCAGACATCGATGGCGGCCTAGTTGGTGGTGCATCCTTACAAGCCGATTCATTCTTGGCCATTGGTCAGGCGGCGAAATAGATTAGTGTTTATCTAAGCCCAATAAGAGTAAAGCGAGAAATTTAATGGAAGTTGCAATCCTAATTGTACATGTATTGTTAGCCGTAACCTTAATCGGCTTTATCATGATACAGCAAGGCAAAGGCGCCGATGCCGGTGCTTCTTTTGGTGGCGGTGGCGCTTCCCAAACCGTATTCGGTAGTAGTGGTTCAGGTAATTTCCTAAGTCGTACTACCGCTATTTTGGCAGCTGGTTTATTTGTAACCAGCTTTGCGTTGGCTATGTATGCCAAACAGCAAGCCAGCAGTATCTCTGATGAGGGAATTCCCATGGTTGAGCAAGTAGAGCAACAAACGCTGCCTCAATTTGAAGAAGCTCTTGTGCCTACTGACAGCGATGTTCCAGTAACAGAGTAAACAGTTATGCCGACGTGGTGGAATTGGTAGACACGCCACCTTGAGGGGGTGGTGAGCTATGCTCGTGCCGGTTCAACTCCGGCCGCCGGTACCAAATTGATGTCTATTACCAATCATAGATGTCCCAAAAGCCCCTAACCATGGGGCTTTTTTTTGCTTGTTAATTGGCCCTATAGGCTGGTTTTTTACTGTAAGGGCTTGGTGTGACGGTTCAGTGACTTTGGTGGCACGCTTCGTTTGATAAGCTCAAGCCCTAGTCCAAACTTGGCAAAAATCACTTATTTCTTCTAATTTGTAGATGTGTTAACGTGCCATCATCTAGTGAATTACTAACTTATAGAGATTTTTATATGCGCCGCCTTTTGTCTTTGATCGCCTTAACCTTGCCGATTTGGTTTGTTCAACCTGCGATGGCTGAATCAACGACCCCAGTAGCACAGGTGGATGCTAGTGAGCCAGTCGTTTCGCGTAATAGCTATAAAGACTGGCAAAGCATTTGTGTGTCGCAACAAGAAGTAACTAACTGCCAAATTACTCAAACTATGCAAGTTGAGAAAGATGGGCAGGTCAGTTTTGCGATGCGTATTACACTGTTCAAACAGGCTGAAAAAATTGTGATGGAGGTGACCCTGCCTTTAGGTCTCAGCCTTCAGTCAGGCATCGCTATTCAAGTGGATGAGAGCAACGAGATCAATGCGCCTTTTGTCACCTGCGTGGCGCAAGGTTGTGCAGCTACTGTTGCAGCGGACAAGGCGCTCCTCAAGCTAATGCGTGAAGGAACTACGTTGAAAGTTGCGTTTCGCCCCTTTGCTCAGGCTGAGGGGATTCTGCTGAATGCATCTCTACGTGGCTTCACTGGTGCTGTTCAAGTGCTGAGTAACTAAATAGTACCTTTATTGTGTGTTATTTTTTACTTTGCTAACGGTTTATCGAATAGGGGTTGCCAATGCGTTATCTGCATACCATGGTTAGAGTACGAGACTTAGGGGCTTCTTTAGAATTTTGGTGCAATCAGCTGGGGCTGGTTGAAGTAAAGCGCACAGACTACGAGTCAGGGCGGTTTACTTTGGTCTTTCTGGCGGCAGCTGTTGATGAAAGTAGTGGTCTAGGTGTTCAATCGCCACTGTTGGAACTTACCTATAACTGGGATGATGACGAAGAGTTGAGCTCTGGTCGAAGCTTTGGGCACTTGGCTTACGAGGTTGATGATATATACCAACTATGCCATACATTGTTGCAGGCTGGTGTTGTTATTAATAGGCCTCCCCGTGATGGTCACATGGCGTTTGTAAAATCGCCAGACAATGTGTCTATTGAACTACTGCAGGCAGGAAAGGCTTTGTTGCCTGCGCAGCCGTGGGTTTCTATGCCCAACGTTGGCAGTTGGTAAGGGAAAGGGTTAAATTTGGTCTTTTGTGTGTTAATTCCAATAATTGTTTGACGTGCAGTGGGTAGTTGGATATTATACGCGCTCTTTGATGCGGGGTGGAGCAGCATGGTAGCTCGTCGGGCTCATAACCCGA
>CAJXEN010000073.1 GCA_913052465.1 uncultured Oceanospirillaceae bacterium | reverse complement strand
GCGGTCGATTGAGTGATTTGCCCTAAAGCAGTGCGCTCAACCGAGGTGGCGTATTCTATAGATTTGAGTTTATTTGTCAACACGCTTTTTCAAATAAACCCAATTATTTAGTAATTAATTAATCCCAAAGCAATATTAGCAATAATTGGTCAAAAACCAACCACTTACGCGCCAATCACTTACTGCGCCCAATGCAACAAGTGAAACAACTTCTTACCGCGCTTGATGACATGATAACTGCCATGCAAGCCTGAAGAGGAAGTTAGCACTGCTTCAACATCACTCACTTTGCCTCCATTCACAGAGACAGCATTATTGCCAATAAATTCGCGCGCCATTTTATTAGACTTAGCCAACCCTGAATCAACTAACAGCTGAACCAAGGTCGTGCCCTTCTCACTTGTCTTTGAAGCTGGCATTCCATCAAGGTATAGCTGCTGCAAGTCCTCGCCAGTTAACTGCCCAAGCTGCCCAGAAAAGAGCGATTCACTTATTCTTAAGGCAGCCTGCAAACCCTCTTCACCATGGACTAGCCTTGTCACCTCAGCTGCTAAGACACTTTGCGCCTGAGGTTTACCTTGCGCCACCTTATCCTGCTCTTCAATATCAAGCATCTGCGCCTCGGATAAAAAGGTGAAAAAACGTAAGAACTTATAAACGTCTGCATCGGCTGTATTAACCCAGAACTGATAAAACGCATACTGCGAGGTTTTTTTGGCGTCTAACCAGATGGTGCCACTCTCAGTTTTTCCAAACTTTGTACCATCAGACTTTGTTACTAAGGGCAGTGTTAAACCAAACACTTGGGCCCGATGTTGGCGGCGAGTTAAATCTATGCCACCAGTAATATTGCCCCACTGGTCACTACCACCGATCTGCAGGCTGCAATTGTATTGTTTGTAAAGCTCAGAAAAATCGAACGACTGTAATATCATATAGGCAAATTCAGTAAACGAAATGCCCTCACCATCACGCCCTAAACGCTGCTTTACTGATTCTTTTTGAATCATGGCGCTGACAGAAAAGTGCTTACCCACATCCCGTAAAAACGTCAATATATCAATATTCTTAGTCCAGTCGTAGTTGTTGACTACCTGGGCGCTATTATTTTGGTCATTGAATTCAATAAAAGCAGATACCTGCGCCTTGAGGCGGCCCACCCAATTGTTAATAATATCGACAGTGTTCAGTTTTCGCTCTTGGGCCTTAAAGCTGGGGTCGCCGATCATGCCTGTAGCCCCACCTACCAAAGCCAATGGCTTGTGGCCAGCTTGCTGAAAACGTCGCAACACTAACAGTGGAATTAAACTGCCTATATGCAAGCTATCCGCTGTAGGATCGAATCCACAATACAGCACCCGCGGCTCTAGCAAGTGCTGTGTCAGCTCTTCTGGGGAGGTCATTTGATGAACCAAGCCGCGCATTTGTAAATCGGCGAGTAAGTTGGTGTCTAAAGCAGTCATAATAAGTCGCTTATTTGTGCAATTATTTAATTTATTGGAACTGACCTTGCAGCCATCTAATACTGCAAACCAGAAAACCCTATATTCTAGCTCGATTCAGGGTCAATAGAAAAGTGCCCTCGTACTGTTAAACACCTAGAACTGGGCAAACAACGGGCTATTTTTGAGCGCCAGTCATGTTATCATTACGATCTATAGTCATTCCCTTGTTCAAGTTTCTTAATATTAACGCTTTATGACAATCCTTCCCAAACTTTTCCAACATTTTCCTAAATCGTATTTGCCAATACTGCTTTTATTACTTTCGGCAATGTTCGCCATCGGGTTCTGGTCTGGCTCTAACAGCGCTGTTGGCCCAAAGGCCAAAGCAAGCACCAGTCAATCGCTGGATTTAAGCTTAAAACTACAAGGTGTTAGCCCCCAAGCTGCTAGCCCCCAAGTATCAGTTCAAAAACCGATCCTGAAAAATATTGATAAGTGGACCACCGTTACAGTCAAGTCTGGTGACAGCCTAAGCACGCTATTCCAACGCATAGGACTATCAGCACAAGACGTCTACAAGGTCGATAAAGCGACCAATAAATCGAACTCTTTGCGCAAACTGTTTCCAGGAGACACTTTGGACTTTGCGATTAATAAGGGTCAATTACAAAAAGTTCGTCACATTAAGAGTGCTCTAGAACAAACCCTAATTACCCGGCAAGAAGCAGGCCACTTCGCGGCTGAAACCATCATCCGTAAAGCCCAAATTGGCACTCGATTTGTCCAGAGTGTGATTAGTAACTCTTTATTTGTAGACGGACAGCGGGCAGGTTTAAGCCAGAAAAAGCTTATGCAACTGGCCACTATTTTTGGTTGGGATATAGATTTTGCATTAGATATCCGCGAACAGGACGAGTTTTCACTCATCTATGAAGAAAAGTACCTTGATGACAAAATTATTGGTGAAGGAGAAGTCTTAGCGGCGCAATTCATTAATCGTGGTGTAGTATTTAATGCCATTCGTCATAGTGACGGTAACTATTATTCGCCCAATGGATACAGTATGCGCAAGGCATTTTTACGCAGCCCTGTAGACTTCTTCCGCATTAGCTCCAAGTACAACCCAAACCGCATGCATCCCGTCCTTAAAACAAGCCGACCTCACAGAGGAGTGGATTACGCCGCAGCAACTGGCACACCAATAAAAGCATCAGGCGATGGAAAGGTTATCTGGCGGGGCACTAAAGGCGGCTATGGGCGCACAGTCATCCTTCAACATGCTGGAATTTATACTACTTTGTATGCCCACATGTCTAAGTACAATAAGAAAGTTAAAAAAGGCAGTCGAGTTAAACAAGGGCAGGTTATTGGCTATATTGGCTCATCTGGCCTTGTAACAGGGCCCCACCTACATTATGAATTCCGCTCAAATGGGGTACACAAAAACCCACTTAAAGTGAAATTTCCTAATGTACAGCCACTGAACAAAGATCAAATGAAAAAGTTCAAACCCAAAGCGAGTTCTATTTTAGCCCAGCTCGAGTCATATCGACTGGGCAGCCCAATGGCGTCAAACTAGCAGACTTGTTAAATAGAGAAGCTAGAACCACAACCACAAGTTGTGGTTGCATTGGGGTTGGTAACAGAAAATTGTGAACCTTGTAAACTTTCTTTGTAATCTACGGTTGCACCCATGAGGTATTGAACAGACATGGCATCGACCACCATAGTGACTGCGCCATTTTCAATCTGAGTATCATCTTCTGCCACTTTATCATCAAAGGTAAAGCCATAAGAGAATCCAGAACAACCCCCACCAGTCACATACACCCGCAACCTTAGCTCGTCATTATCTTCATCCTCCATCAAATGGCTAACTTTTTTTGCCGCAGCATCGGTAAAACCCATTGCTGGAGGGATGGTGTCGGAGTAATCATTTAATTCTTTATCGGCCATAATGCTCTTTAAACTAAACCTAGCGAAGGTGTGTACTAAATGGAATTATGCGCTTAACCTAGTATTTTAGTCAAGTATTAAGCGCACCTTCAGTGAGTAATTTATGCAACGCTATCCTGGAGCATTATGGGGCACTATTATGGAGACAGGGGCACCAATTTTAAACCAGTGGCTTCTGGCAACCCCAGCATTAAGTTCATGTTATGTACTGCTTGACCTGCCGCACCCTTAACAAGATTGTCGATAGCAGATAATATTACTAGAGTGTTTTCACCTTGAGGTCGATGCAATGCAATACGGCATATATTGGAGCCCCTTACACTGCGAGTTTCTGGGTGGCTGCCTAGGGGCATTACATCGACGAAGGGATAATTTTGGTAGCGTATCTCGAATATTTTTTGGATACTTTCTAATGATGTAGATGGCTCATTCAAACGCGCGTATACAGTGGCATGAATACCACGAATCATAGGCACAAGATGAGGCACAAAAGTAACTCCAACAGGTGCGCCATGAGCCAACGCAAGCTGTTCTTTAATTTCAGGTAAATGACGATGCCCTGCCACACTATACGCTTTAAAACTGTCAGCCGCTTCGCACATCAAACTGCCCACTGAAGCACCACGTCCAGCACCACTAACGCCAGATTTACAATCTGCAACGATATAGTCTGTATCGATTAAGCCTTGTTCGATCAGAGGCAACAATCCCAACTGAACTGCAGTTGGATAGCAGCCAGGATTTGCCACTAGGTTTGCAGACTTGATAGCCTCTCTATTGACCTCCGGTAAACCGTACACTGCCTGCGCCACCAATTGAGAACATCCATGCTCCATACCGTACCAATGAGACCAAGTCTCAATGTTTTGAATACGAAAGTCAGCTGCCAAATCAATAATTTTAGTACCTGAAGCCAGCAACTCAGGCGTTTGTTTCATAGCCACACCATTGGGTGTAGCAAAGAATACTAAATCAGCTTGAGCCAATGTTTGAATAGTTGGTTCGGTAAAAGCAAGATCATACTCACCTCGTAAACTGGGGTATATATCAGACACTGCCTTACCCGCTTCAGAGCGAGACGTAATGGCACACACCTCAATCTGAGGATGACGCGCCAGCAGACGCAACAATTCAACACCGGTGTACCCGGTACCACCAACAATGGCTACTTTTTTCACATTTATTTCCTTTGCTTAATAAATTTGCCTAAAGCCATGATAATAGACCCAGCGTTAAAGCTAAAGGGCAGACAGGCAATAATGGGTGTGGTGCTAGTAGGCAGCATCATGGATGTAAGGTAGACTGCAATAATCGCCACTCGTATGTATAACTATAAAACAACGTTTTAACGAGTCTTTGCCTATGTTTAATCTTAACAAATATTTGGCCTCACGCCTCAACCCCACTCGCTTTGGAGCCACTCACTTTCGACGGCGCTTAGCTTATACAGACGCCCTGCCTCAAATCAGTTGCCTTGGGTTTGTGTGTGGCATCGCTGCGGCACTCATCATCGTCGCGTTTCGTAGCTTATTTGAAATACCCCTTGAACATTGGCTCCCAGGCGGCACGGCCGAAAGCTTTGAAAACTTAGACCCGATCTGGTACTTTTTACTCCCCGTTATTGGCGGCTTGCTGATTGGCTTTTGGCTCATGTTGTTTGCTCCCGATGAGCGCAAAACAGGTGTTGCACATGTCATGGCCCGTATGGCCTACCACCAAGGAACAATGCCGCTTAAAAACACCTTAGTACAGTTTATTGGGGCTCTATTGCTATTTTAACAGGCCAGTCTGCGGGGCGCGAAGGCCCTGCGGTGCACCTAGGTTCAGCTGTAAGCTCTCAAATAGGTAGTTTTTTCCACCTGCCCAATAATAGCGTACGCCTGATGGTGGGCTGCGGCACCGCAGGCGCTATAGCCGCTTCGTTTAATACGCCCATGGCGGGGGTTATTTTTGCGATGGAAGTAGTAATGCTGGAATACAGCATCATGGGGTTTACTCCCGTCATTATCGCTGCAGTCACCGCAACCCTATTACACAATAACCTGTATGGCGCTGAAATGGCCTTTATGGCGCCCGATATTAGCATGGCCAGCATGGGTGAAATGCCTCTTATTTTAGTTTATGGGGTGGTTTTGGGCGCCATTGCTGCACTGTTCACTAAAACGGTCACCAGTATACAAAACTTTGCAGCTAAACCAGTTCTGGTTCGCATGCTTATAGCTGGCACCTTTACCGGATCTCTAGCCTACTTCGTCCCTCAAGTGATGGGCATGGGCACTGACAGTATTCTAATGGCTATTGAAGGACAATATGCCTTGGGATTGCTGGTCGCCTTAGCTTTGGCTAAATTACTTGCCACAGCCATTAGCGTAGGCTTGGGTATGCCTATCGGCTTAATTGGACCAACACTGCTTATGGGAGCATGCGCAGGTTCTGCCTTGGGCCATATAAGCAGTTATGTACTGGATGGGCCAACTTCAGATGCTGGCTTCTACGCCATGTTAGGCATGGGTGCAATGATGAGTGCAGTACTTCAAGCACCCTTAGCCGCTCTTATTGGACTTATGGAGCTAACTCACAACCCTGGTATTATCCTGCCAGGCATGGCCACCATTGTTATCGCTAATATTAGCTGCAGTTATTTGTTCAAACAAGACTCAGTCTTTATTGAAGTATTGCGCAAGCAAGGTTTAGATTATCAAGCCAACCCAATTACTCAGGCATTAAATCATCAAGGCGTCACTAGCTTGATGCATGATGATTTAAGCCATCACGTTAATGACGACATTACCGGTTATCAGTCAGCTATTGAAAGGGGCGCTAACTGGCTCATTATTAACAGTAGTGATAATGATGAAGTTAACCACGTTTTACATCAAAGTCAGATCACACTAAGCGAAGATTTGGTAGCAGGCTTAATTGAAGCAGCCGGAATCCCATCTCCAGCCTTTGGCTTTTGTTCATCTAGAGCCACTCTTAAAGAAGCCTGGGACTTATGTAAAAAACGTGATTATAAGCAACTTTTGATCACTGACATTGATGGCAGCATCATGGGTGTGCTGCCAGTAGAAGAAATACTACGATACGCACAAAAGGATTAGCAGCGAAGGCATTTTAAGGGGATAATGGTGTTGATAATTTGTCCATTTCCTTAGCTAGAGTGCATTATGCCATCCAACCAAACACCTATTTCGGCCCAACTATTCGAAGCTGCCCAAAAACATATTCCAGGCGGTGTTAACTCCCCAGTTCGCGCATTTAAAGGCGTCGGTGGCCATCCGTTATTTTTTAAACGCGGCGCTGGTGCCTGGCTAACCGATGAAGACGACCGTCAATACGTCGATTACGTTTGCTCTTGGGGCCCCATGATTTTAGGGCATGCTCATCCTAGGGTTCTGGCTGCTGTTTCTAAGAGCATTGAAAATGGCTTAGGTTTTGGTGCGCCCACACGAGTAGAAACGGCAATGGCTGATAAAATATGCAGCCTTTTGCCACATATGGACATGGTCCGCATGGTGAGTTCTGGCACCGAAGCAACCATGAGTGCCATTCGACTGGCTCGCGGCCACACAGGGCGGGACAAGATTGTTAAATTTGAAGGCTGCTATCATGGCCACTCAGACTCATTATTGGTAAAAGCAGGCTCAGGCGCACTAACCCTTGGTGTGCCGAGCTCTCCTGGTGTTCCAGACAGTATCGCTGAGCACACCATTACCCTAAGCTACAACGATAGTGCCAGTGTTAAACAAGCCTTTGCAGCCATTGGCCACGAAGTCGCTTGCATTATTGTAGAGCCCGTAGCTGGCAATATGAACTGTATCCCGCCAGCAGATGGGTTTTTACAATGTTTACGACAAGTCTGTGATGAAAGTGGTGCACTGCTGATTTTTGATGAAGTGATGACAGGTTTTCGTGTTGGCCCACAGTGCGCACAAGGCCTGTATGACATTGCGCCAGATTTAACCGCTCTAGGCAAGGTCATTGGTGGTGGCATGCCTGTCGCAGCGTTTGGTGGCCGTAGTGACGTTATGCACTCTCTTGCGCCATTGGGCCCCGTGTATCAAGCAGGCACCCTTTCAGGCAATCCCGTCGCTATGAGCGCAGGCTTAGTAATGCTTGATGAATTAAGCCAGCCCGGCGTTTATGAGCAATTGAATCAGTTTACTAGCCAACTAATGGCAGGTCTAGAAGAGCGAGCTAAAGCAGCTAACGTAGACTTTTGCACCAGCCAAGTAGGCGCTATGTTTGGCTTATTCTTTACCGACCAACCTCAAGTGACCTGCTTTGCGGAAACAATGGCTTGTGACGCGCAAAAATTTGGCAAGTTCTTTCACTTAATGCTCGAAGAAGGTGTCTATTTGGCGCCTTCAGCTTTTGAGGCTGGATTTACATCTACCGCCCATGGTGATGCAGAACTAAAGCACACGCTAGCTGCAGCGGAGCGAGCTTTTGCAAAGCTTTAGCCTATGTTGAGCTGTTTATATCTACTACTAGCTGCCAGCCTTATTGCCGCTGGCGTGCTGTTGTGGCGCCTTAGGTTAAGCGTGTCGCAGGATGCGCGCAAGACGGCTGCATTTTGCCTGTGGCTAGGTGCTTACGCGTGTACTGTTAACATGCCCATTTTGAGCTCAGTTATAGAGCCTGAGGTGGCTATCCTTGGCACTAACCTGAACCTATATGTAAGTTTTCCGATGATGGCTTTGGTGATGTTAGATTTAACTCATGGTTGGCAATGGCAACGCGCCACATGGGGGCGCATTTTTCTAGCGTTGGCCGCCATGTTTGAACTGATGCGCAGAGCGGAAGCTGGCACCGACTATGGTCAATTCGTCCTAACTGCCTGCACATTCGCTTTACTCTACGCTATTTTTAGAATTATAAAAAACGCTCGATCCACAGACCAAGCTTTAAGTAAGTACTGCATTGTGTTGGGCTTTTATTTTGGATTAATGATAGCTAGCCTATGGTCATTTAATACTAGCTTAGCTCTGCTATGGAATGGCTTAACCTTACTCACCTTTGGCGGCTATCTATATTTTTCGGCTTCAACCATAGCCTTAGCCTCACCCTTACTATCTCCTAAATGACTTCGGCTAGCATCTATTAAGGCCCAAAAGTAATACTGGTAGCTATTTTTATTGGGCACCAAGGTTAGCCCTTTAAGGGCTAACTGTTCAGCAACAGACGCTTTGCCTAAAGACAACTGTAATGCGGCTAAGCGCGCGTATACCTTAGGTTCCCGAGGAGCAATACGCTGAGTTCTTTGCAACTGGATAACTGCTTCAGTAACCCTACCCTGAACCTTTAGTTGGTCTGCTTTGGCCAACAACTCCTCAACCGCAGGTTGGCTAGATTCTGGTAACTGTGCCCCTTGTGCTTTTAGCGCAATAGACAGAGTCACAACTTCGCTCGCTATAAACTGCCCCGTTGCAAAAACAGCAGCTTTGGGTGATTTATAAGGTTTAGGTGTGACCACTACTAAAGATGACAGAGGGATGACTGGGTTATCATTAAAAGTCTTGGCAGATCCTGCCAGCACCTGGTCAGATGGCCTGGCCGACACACTCAGGTCATCAACAACTGGGCTATAGCTTGGTGCCGCACAAGCCCCTAAAAGAAGTGCTAACAATGGTGATGACAGCGGTTTAAAAAGTGAAATTGGGATGTTATACATTAGCAACTAATACCCACAGGTTTGAGTAGACGCAGGTGCTAAGACATTGGGTATCGGCACCCAAACACCATTAGGGCAATTATTGGGCATAGCCTGGCCTGTTTTCGCATTGAGGTAATAGTAATCTATCGCTTGGGGTTTAATGTCTTCATAGGTCGAATAAGCTACATTTTTTATCATCTGTCCCCACACGTTTAGCGCTCCGCTTGCACCAGTGAGCGGGGTAGGTTTGCCATCTTCTCTACCTAGCCAAACGGTCGCTACATGTTCGCCACTAAAGCCGGCAAACCAGCTGTCTTTCTGGTCATTGGTAGTGCCTGTTTTTGCTGCTACAGTTTGTTGCTTAGGCAAAAACCGATAAACCCCTTTCCCTGTCCCTTCCTTTGCCACCATTTGCATTTCATGTTGTAGCAAATAGATCGAATCATTACTGGCGGCCTGACGCACTGCAAAGGAAAAGTTGCTCAATAATTGACCATTGGCTTTGGTCACTTGGCGCACCAAGCTCAAGGGGCTATAAAAACCATTGCTGGCGATGGTCTGATAGACTTGATTAACTTGCAAAGGTGACATCTCAACGGCACCCAACAGTACCGAAGGATAGGCAGGAATAGTTTGCTCTACTCCCATTCGCCTGAGCTGCTGCAATACTTTATCCAGGCCCACCTGCAAACCTAAACGCACATTGGCTTGATTATAAGATTTTACTAAGGTTTCATACATGGGTACTTTGCCATGGGATACACGGTCATAGTTCTGTGGTTGCCATACACTTCCATCTGGCTGACGTAACGAGACTGCAGCATCATCAATAATAGTTGCTGGGCTATAGCGACCCGTTTCTAAGGCTGCAAGGTGTACTACTGGTTTTAATAACGAACCCACTTGACGGCTTCGATCTAGCGCCCAATTATGACCTGCATAACCACCATTATGATCACCTACGAGGGCTAATAATTCACCACTATCTCGATGGCTAACCACTGCTGCACCTTGCAACCCTTTTATGCTACCAAAGCGTTGCTTCAGCTTGTTCACTTGTTCAACCATTGCCCTATCAGCTTGATGTTGCACCCAAGGATCTAAACTAGTAAAAATTCTCAACCCATGGTTAGATAATGCTGTTGCTGGGTAGTGTTGTTGTAGCTGCTGTCTAACCACATCCATATAGGCAGGGTAGCGACTCACCTGACTAGCCTCGGTTAGGTCTAAAGGCAACGCTTGATACTTTACTTTTTGGGCTTGCGACAGAACGCCTTGTCGCGCCAATATCGACAATACTAAATTACGTCTTTTAGTCGCTCTTTTTGGGTGCCTTTGAGGGTTGTAATAAGAAGGTCCTTTAACCAAACCTACCAATAGTGCAATTTGGTGAAGTTTTAATTCACTTAACGGCTGACCAAAATAAAAGCGGCTGGCAAGACCAAAGCCATGAATTGCTCGTTTGCCTGCTTGCCCAACAAATACTTCATTAAGGTAAACTTCTAACACTTCATCCTTACTGTAATGCACATTTAACAATAACGCCATCGGCGCTTCAATGAGTTTACGCCATAGAGTCTGCCGGTCTGTAAGGTAGAAATTCTTAACCAATTGCTGGGTTAAGGTGCTGCCACCCTGAACCACTCCACCCGCTTGCACATTCGCCCACATCGCCCTAGCAATACCCGCAGGAGAGACCCCATAATGGGAGTAATAGTTACGATCTTCCACCGCTAATAAGGTTTCGATAAAGCCATTAGGTAAGTCGTCCAATTGAATCAGCTCTCGGTCTTCGTTGTGCGCAGGGTAAATGCCTCCTACTAGCTGTGGCTCCAGCCTTAACAATGCCACACTCATGCCATTAGTTTGGCGTAAGCCCATGATTTTATGCCCATTCATACTTACCGCCACCAAACGACCTGGCTGGTCACCATCAACATATCTAAAACCTCGGCTGTAAATGACCATACCCTCATTTGTTTTTTGCACTTGCCCTGGTGCTTTGGCATTTTTTACAAAGCGATAACCTAACTGTGTGAGCTCATATTCCAACTGCCCTGAGGCCAGTTGTTTGCCATTAAAGAGTTCGAGTGGGCGGGCATATACTTTTGCTGGCAAAGACCAGCGATGACCCTCAAATCGGGACCTGATTTGCGCGTCCAAGTAAACCAATGACACTGCACCCACTACCAACAACACCGTAGCAAACTTAGTCAACCACAAACCCGATACCCAACCTCTGGAAGCTTTTGATGTTGGCTTGGCTTTGGGCTTGGGCTTGGGCTTGGGGATGATGCTAGTGAGTTGTTTAGG
>CAJXEN010000072.1 GCA_913052465.1 uncultured Oceanospirillaceae bacterium | reverse complement strand
CCATTGCGTTACATTGTAACCAATTAGAGTGTCTATTAAACTGGGTGCGTATCAGTTTGGAATACTCAGGTTTAGAGGCAGCCAACTATCGTGACAAACATAAGGTATCTGAACTAGGCAATTCTTTGTCATTGATGCACAATACACCATTAGCTACTTATCTTACGTTTCCATATGCCAATTTGGGTTGACGCCGATGCATGCCCTGGTGTCATTAAAGAAATCTTATTTCGTGCCGCGCAGCGCTCGCAAATTCCCACCACTTTAGTGGCTAATCAATACATTACTACGCCGCCTTCTAAAGTGATTAGTATGGTGCAGGTGGGTTCTGGTTTTGATGTCGCCGACAACGAAATTGTGAAACGAGTGGTGGCTGGCGACCTAGTGATTACCTCAGACATCCCTTTAGCCGCAGAAGTAGTAGAAAAGGGTGCTGAAGCCCTTAGCCATCGTGGCGAATCGTATACTAAAGAAACCATACGCCAGCGGCTAGATATGCGTGATTTTATGGAAACCCTGCGTAATAGTGGTGTTCAAACAGGCGGGCCTTCAGCTATGAATCATACTGATCGTAAGACCTTTGCTAATAAACTAGACCGATGGATCGCCAAGCAAGACAAGAAAGAGCAGGGAACCATAGGGCAACACAACATAAATTCAGACAAGCAAACTAAAGCTCAAAGTGCGGAGACAAAGCCATGAAAACGGCAGACCTTTCGGGTTATCTCATTTACCCTAATCCAGAAAACCCAAGCCTAACAAGCCATGTGACCGGGCGTGACCATACAGGTACAGAGGTTGAGGTAGACGTAGTCACCGAACGTGGCCTTACGGTGTATTTGAACAAACAAGAAATAGTTACCCTCATGACTTTAGGTGATCATCCAGAATACTTGGCGTTAGGTTTTTTGCTTAATCAAAACATGCTGCATGCAGACGATGTGGTGACTGGTATTGATTACGACGAAGACTTAGAAGTAGCCATTGTTCGTACTCAGCGCGAAACTAACTACGAAGACAAGTTGAAGAAAAAAGTACGTACGTCTGGTTGTGCCCAAGGTACTGTGTTTGGCGACATTATGGAAAAATTTGATACCATTAAACTGGCTACAGAAACGCGCCTTCATACCAGTTGGTTGTATCAACTTTCTCGTCAAATAAATACTACGCCTAGTATCTACCAAAAAGCAGGAGCTATCCACGGCTGTGTGTTGTGTTATCAAGCTCAGCCATTAGTGTATATGGAAGATGTAGGCCGTCATAATGCTATTGATAAGATAGCGGGCTACATGTTTAAGCATAATATTAGCCCTGAAGATAAGTGTTTTTATACTACGGGTCGCCTTACCTCTGAGATGGTGATAAAAACCGTACAAATGCGTATTCCTATATTGATTTCACGTTCTGGCTTTACCGCTTGGGGTGTGGATTTAGCGCGTAAGTCTGGCTTAACACTTATCGGTAGGGCCAAAGGTAAAAAATTTGTGGCCTTGGCTGGTTATGAGCGCTTAATTTATGATGTAGATGCCAGTGAAATTGAAGATGAATCCCCAACAGAGTCAAAAGGTATGGGTGGCAAAAAGGGAGGGCGTAAAAATGCAGATTAAATCTAGTGACGTTGTAGGTATTATTCTTGCTGGTGGCTTGGCTCGGCGTATGGGTGGTGGTGATAAATCTATGTTGCAATTAGGTGGCCGGCGAATTTTGGATTATGTAATCGAATCAGCTCAAAACCAATTAGCAACAGTCATCATCAATGCCAACGGCGACCCACAACGGTTTGCTGAATTTAACTTACCCATACAAGCTGACATAGTGCCAGACTTTGCAGGCCCGTTAGCAGGTGTGGTGTCTGCTATGGCTTGGGTAAAACAAAACCAACCTAATGCCACGCACATTATCACTGTGGCAGCCGATACACCTTTTTTTCCAACTGATTACGTTGCACGCATGCTTGAATCAATGCAGCTAAAAAATCAGAGGCTAGCTTGTGCTAGCTACCAAGGCCGCACCCAACCTGTGTTTGGTCTATGGCCGGTAAACTTATTTGATGACCTCTACAAAGCCTTAGTGGAAGATGATATGCGCAAAGTTGATCGCTTTACTGCGCCTTATGGTGTTGCAGATGTACCGTTTGACGAGCTAACCCATAATCCATTTTTCAACGTTAATACACCAGCAGATATCGCCCTAGGTGAACAGCAGTTGGCTAATGAACCATTATAAAAAACACCTTGGACAACAACGTACTAATGACTACTGTGCCTGATAATCTTACTGCCCGAGAACGTATAGACACTATTCACCATCTGCTGCGAGAGCGTATTTGTTTGTTAGAGTATGCGCCGTTATCAGTGCTGAGAGAATCTCAGTTAGCGCATGAATTTCGCTGTAGCCGAACGCCAGTGCGTGAGGCTATTAAGCGCTTAGAGTTTGAAGGATTGGTGACGAGTAAAAATGGTGTAGGTACCATTGTTACTGAGGCCAATTTTGAGTTATTGCAAGACGTGTACGCTATGCGTCTTGCAATTGCGCAGCTGATCGGTGACATGGGTGTAGCAACGGTGCCCAAAGAACTGGTGAGTGGTTTGCACAGGTTGTTAGCCCAGGCTAAGATATTGCCAAAGGAGACAGGCCAAGCCCTTGTTTTAGCAAAAATAAATCACCAATTGCATGGGCTTATTTGTGAGATTATTAGCAATACTGCGTTGCTACAACTCTATGACCTCTATTATTATCAAACAAGCCGAGTTTGGTACCAGCAAATGCCTAAGTTCTGGGCTAGCGAAGTGGAGGCTCTAGAAGCCGAACTCACAGAGCTGATTGTTGCTGCACAGCACAACGATGTGATGGCCTTAGGCCACATTAAGCGCAACTACATTGCGCGTGTTATTGGGTTATTGCAGGGTTAATGCTTAGCTGTATACAGCATGAGATTATCCAGTTACACTCAGATTTTTATTATCTGAGATATTGCCATGTTAGCCGAAGCTAAATCCCGTACCGCAGCGCTCCAGCTGCAAATGCAAACACGTAACATTGCTTTTGGGCTATTTACTGACGAAAGTTCCATTGCTTATTTGGCAGGCTTTTGGGGTTACCTTGGCATTGAATTTGGTCGCCCAACCATGTTGGTGGTGCCAGCTGTAGGTGCTCCCACGGTCATCACTCCCCTAATGGAATCAGAAATGGTAGGTGCCATGACATGGGTTGAAGACATTAGAGTGTGGGAAGATTTTGGTAGTAAAAGTTGGCAAGTGGCTTTAGCCAAAATTTTAGCTAGCACTTTAGGTGGCAGTGTAGTTACTAGGCCTGAGTCTATTTGGCTAGAGATGGCCACTGTGCCAGCCATTGTGCGTAACTATTTAGACCAAGAGTTTGCTGCGGTACCACTGTATGATATCTCTCCTGTATTAGGTAAATTACGCACTATTAAATCAGCCTTAGAAATACAAATAATGTCTCAAGCGGGCAGTATAGCCGGTGCTATGATGCAAGCTGCCCATGAATCTTTAGCTGAAGGCGTGCCTGAGTACGAGTCGGCTTTGGCAGTAATTAACGCAGGCACCAAAAAAGCTGCAGGCTTTTTAACAGACACCGGTTGGGAGCGTTTTGTATCTCCCATGATCCATAATTTACAAATTTTACAAAGTGGCAGTGATACCTCTATGGTGCATAGAAGGGCCAGTGTGCGTGCTTATCAACGGGCAGATCCTGTGTATTTTTGTTTTTGTAATATGGCTCAGTTTAAACAGTATAAATTAGGTTTTGATCGTATGTTTCATATCGGTGAAATCACAGATCAAGCGGCAGAAGTACAAATGGCCGCGATAGATGCTCAGCAAGCTGCCATAGCTGTGATAAAACCAGGTGTTACCGCCGAACAGGTCGCTGACGCCGCTAATTCGGTTTACCAACAGCGTGGTTATGAAACGGGATACCGCACAGGGCGCTCTATTGGTGTAGCTTACCTAGAAGCT
This sequence comes from uncultured Oceanospirillaceae bacterium, assembly GCA_913052465.1. Taxonomy (GTDB): domain Bacteria; phylum Pseudomonadota; class Gammaproteobacteria; order Pseudomonadales; family Balneatricaceae; genus Njordibacter. The sequence goes on along the minus strand of CAJXEN010000072.1, from coordinate 7,431 downwards.
CCAGAGCTTAAACATGGCGACAAAACTATCTTGCAAGCGGGTATGACGTTTGCGGTAGACGGTGGTATTTCTATCGATGGTGTCACGGCAGGGCGCATTGGGGACTCTATTGTGGTAACGCCAAACGGTTGCGAATACCTCACACAATACCCACGCCAGTTATTGGTGACTAACCGCTAATGACTGATATCCATTTAAATATAGCAGTAGCTCAAATTGATGCCAGCACGATGGCTGGGCATGCACGTATGCAATGGCTAGAAACACAGTTAAAACTTGCCAAACAACAAGCTGTAGAGCTGTTGGTTTTGCCGGAATTATTTGTTTCGGGCTATAACGTTGGTTCACAGGTAGACCAACTGGCAGAATCGTCTGCAGGCCCAGCTGCTAAAATGATAGCCACGCTGGCACAAAAGTATCAAATTGCTATTTACTATGGTTTTGCCGAGCGTGATGGTACTAATGGCACCAAACTATACAATGCAGCCCAATGCATAGGGCCTGAAGGTAAGGTGCTTGGTCACTATCGCAAACGGTTATTACCACCAGGTTTTGAAGCTACTTATTTTACTAAAGGTAATAATATTGGTTTGTTTAACTGGCGCGGTTTTAATATAGGCATGCTGATTTGTTATGACGCAGAATTTCCTGAACTGGCGCGTGAATTGGCCATTGTAGGAGCAGACATCATACTGGTGCCTACGGCTTTGGGCAGCCAGTGGGGCTGGGTTGCGCAGCAAATGATGCCTACACGTGGCTATGAAAATGGTGTCTATTTTGTATATGCAAATTATTGTGGGCAAGAGCATCAACAAATTTATTTAGGTGGCAGTTTTATTGGTTCGCCAGCAGGGGAAGTAGTTGCTAGGGCAGGTGCGGTAGAAACTTTATTGATCGCAAAAGTTAAACTTGAGACTGTAAAAGCTGCTCAAAAACGCTTACCTTATTTGCTGGATTGCCAAGGTTTATAATGCTTTTTTGGAGAACATTATGATGACTTCTAATGGTTTAAATATAACATTTGACGAGGGGCGCCACTGGCGGGGCAAGGTTGGTTTTGTATTGTTGGCTACAGAGCAAACCGTAGCCGATGATATGCTGCAGATTATACCAGAGGGAGTGGGCCTGCATTTTTCCAGAGTAGCCATTCCTGATAGCATTACCATTGCTAGTTTAACTCAGCTTGTCAGCGGTTTGGGTGCGGCTGCACAAGTGCTTGATGTGATTACCTATGCCTGCACCTCAGGTAGCCTCGTGGTGGGAGAAGGTAAGGTGTTTGCAGAACTCAATAAAGGCGCACCAAAAGCACACAAGACCTGTATCATCACTAGCGTATTAAGGGCACTTAAGGCAGTGAAGGCCAAACGAATAGTCGTTGCAACGCCCTATTTAGACGAAATAAACAGTTTAGAAAAAATGTATGTTGAAGCCAGTGGCTTTGAGGTTTTGGATATCCAGGGGCTGCAAATAGAAAAAGACAGTGACATGGTGCGAGTTACGCCCGAGTCTATTTTGCAATTCGCAATTAGTTTAGACCGGGCAGATGCTGACACTATATTTATCAGCTGTGGTGCCCTTAGGTCTATCGACATCATTGATCGATTAGAACAACTGACAGGTAAAACTGTCATCACTAGCAACCAAGCTATGGCGTGGGATGTCATGCGCTTAGCGGGTGTCAACGATTCTATTGCCGGTTTTGGGCGGCTTTTACGTGATTTTTAGGTTGCCATTGCAGTATTTATTTACCCCGCACAGCAGGATAGCTCCTTAACATCCTTAGTAAATGTTTGGGCGCATAGCTTTAATCCCTCTACCATAGTCAGATAGGGAAATAATTGCTCAGCAAGTGTGGTCACCGTCATTCGATGATGGATAGCCAGAGCCGCACTTTGGATGATTTCACCGCCTTCATGGGCCAATATTTGTGCGCCTATTAATCGGCCAGTGGTTTTTTCTACCACTAGTTTAATAAAACCGTCGGTTTCAAAGTTAGCCAGTGCTCGAGGTACATTTTCCATATCAAGCACGCGGTAGTCTGTTTCAATTCCCAGCCTGCTGGCCTGTGCATCGCTTAGGCCAACAGTGGCTACCTGAGGGTCGGTAAAGATTACGGCAGGCATCGTCGACAGATCCAACTGAGCGTGGCCACCAGTCATATTGATGCCAGCGCGACTGCCGGCGGCCGCAGCTACATAAACAAATTGCGGCATATTGGCGCAATCTCCAGCGGCATAGATGCCAGTTATACTGCTCTCCATGTGGTCATTAACAATAATTTGGCCGTGTTGGTTGGTTTTTATACCAACCGCTGCAAGGTTGAGTTTAGCAGTATTGGCATGGCGCCCAGTGCTAATAAGCAGTTGGTCACAAGTTAAGCTACCACTATCAGTTTCGAGCTGGAATAGCTCACCATCATGGTGTACGTGGGCCACCTGGGTATTATTTAATACGCGTATACCTTCTTTTTCACAATACTGCGTTAGCTTTTTGCTAAGTAATGGGTCTTCCCTATACAGTAAAGTGTGCCGAGCTAATATGGTCACGTCACTGCCCAAGCGACGATAGGCCTGAGCAATTTCTAGAGCAACCACAGATGAACCAATAACGGCTAAGTGTTTGGGTAGCTTGTTGTCAAATAGTGCTTCAGTAGATGTCCAGTAAGGGGTATCCACTAGACCATCAATAGTTGGGATAGTTGGCTTTGAGCCTGTAGAGATCAAAATTTTATCGGCATGGAGTTGTTGTTCAAAGCCTTCGGTGTTAGTAATAGTTAAGGTATTAGCGTCTTTAAATGTGGCATAACCTTTGATCAGGCTGAGGGCTGGATTAGCCTCAAGAATGGTTTGATATTTTGCCACTCGCAATTGTTCAACGAGGGCCGTTTGTTGCTGCGCCAGCGATGCACGGCTTAAATTTGGAGTATGGTTTTCTAGGCCAGCAAAGGGGTTACTGCGTTGCTGTTGGGCCAGTTGCGCCGCCCGAATCAAAATTTTAGAGGGTACACAACCTACATTTACGCAACAACCACCTATTACTTGTGCACCTTCTATGATGGTGACCTTGGCACCACCTTCTGCCGCTTTGATGGCACAAGCAAAAGCACTGGAACCACTGCCAATAATAGCCACATGCTGCTGCTTTTTTGTTTTCATGTAGGTCACCTAAGAGTCTTGTACTGTGGTTGTGACGGTGTCATCGTGACAATGCTTATTAGCTGGTGAAAAAATATCCCAAATAGATACAGCTATCATCAATGCAATGGCAACATAGGTTGCGAAGATGCTCCACTGGTATCGGAAAAGTGGATAGAGGGACATTAACAATAAAGTGGGCCCAGTGACACCTAACAAACTGCGATGCCATTGCTTGTGACTGAACCAACCAAGCCCATTCACCAAAAGGGCAAGCCAAGCAAACAAAGGTAGCAAAGTGCTAATAAAAAAACCTTCCCATTGACTGAGAAAACCGAGCCCAAGGGCTGCCCCTAAACTGGCAACGGCTGGGAAACACATACTGCAGCCCATAGCCGAGATAAGTACACCGCATGAGCCGGTTTTGTCTCCCAGTCGTGTTAACAACCGAACTATAAAACTCATAGCTCATTGCCTCCACTTTTGGCTGAAGCTGAGGTACAAGATAAGGCGTTAAATATTATGGTGGTGGTTGTTATGCAACCCATAATAGCCGCGATGGGATTTTTTGAGACATAGTTCACTTCTATAGCTTCACTCATTAGCGCCAGTTTAAATGCCGTACCATGGTACGGAGTCAAGCAGCTTTTTATGGCTGGTATTATTGCTTATGGTTGCAGCGAATGGATGATAGGACAGCAGCTCTCATCATTGTTGTTGTGACACAGGGCTAACAGAGACTGAAGTACTTCTTCTAAGCGGCGTAAACTAGCCAGCTTTTCTTTAACGGCACTAAGCTTTTGTTCGGCTAAGTCTTGTACTTGGCTACAAGGCCTGTCATCTAGGCTTAGTAGATTGGCCACTTCGTCTAAGGTGAACCCTAGTCCCTGCGCCCGCTTGATAAAGCGAATACGATCTACCGTTTTATTTGGGTAGTGGCGGAATCCAGTTATGGGCTTGTTAGGTTGGGTAATCAATCTTTTTCGCTCATAGAAACGTATGGTTTCAACATTGACACCCAAAACTCTAGCTACTTCACTGATTGTTCTGGTCATGTTCTAGTCCACCTAATGGCTGGCATTATATTAAGCATCTACTATAATCCGAATGACCATCACCAAGTGATAAGCATTTAAACCATATTGAAATGGCTGAATATACTGTTATATTACAACGCTGTTACTTGTCTATTACTTAGCTATAAACTAACTATTGCCTATCTATGGCACTAAAGGCACTAAATGATGTAATGGTTTCTACCATACAGTGTATAGAAGCTGGAGACTTACTTTGATTTTAAAAACAACCAGCCTTTTTGTATTAACAGCACTAGCAGAAATTGTGGGTTGCTTCCTGCCTTACCTGTGGTTACGCAAAGGTGGCGCCAGCTGGTTGCTACTTCCAGCTGTGGCTAGTTTATGCCTATTCGTTTGGCTACTAACACTCCATCCTGCTGCAAGTGGCAGAGTGTATGCTGCCTACGGTGGCGTTTATGTGGCTACGGCGCTGGTTTGGCTTAGGGTAGTTGATGATATAAAGCCAACTGCATGGGACTGGGTAGGGGTAGGTGTGGTGCTTTTGGGTGTGAGCATTATTGTATTGGGTTGGCGCAATGGATAAAAAGTTTGATGGTGTGGTGTCCATTCTAATGTTAGATTACTGTTTTCTTGTTACTGCTGCTTATCAGGGTTTTATAGCAGCATTAACAATTAGGGACGTTGATGGCTACATCATCTATTAATACCGCCATGGGTGCCCGAGAATGGCTTATGTTAATTGCCTTGTCGGTGCTGTGGGGTGGATCTTTCTTTTTTGTTGCCGTTGCTGTTACAGAATTACCTCCTCTTACTATAGTTACTTTACGCGTAGGGCTAGCAGCCATTACCCTTTGGACAATCGCATTAATCTTGGGTTTACGCCCACCCAAAAGTATCAACACATGGCTGGCCTTCATTGGTATGGGTGTACTGAACAATGTCATTCCTTTTAGTTTGATTGTTTGGGGGCAAACACAGATTGCTTCAGGGTTGGCTTCTGTACTTAATGCCACCACGCCTTTATTTGGTGTGGTGGTGGTTGGTTTATTATTAGCCGATGAGCGTGCTACACCGATGAAATTAATAGGTGTTGCTGTTGGTTTTTTAGGCGTCGTTGTAATGATTGGTATGCCTAATGTAGATGCAGGTGGGCGGGGTAACCTTGTTGCTCAAATGGCTATATTGGTTGCCGCATTATCCTATGCCTTTGCCAGTGTTTTTGGGCGTCGTTTTAAAGCGATGGCACTTAAACCCATTGTTATTGCAGCAGGCCAAGTGACTGGGTCCTTTTTAGTGTTAGCCCCTGTGGCTTGGTATGTTGATGGGCTGTTAGATTTATTTGGCTCAAGTACTCCAAGTTTTTCAACGTGGGCGTCTATACTCACCTTGGCTGTGTTTTCTACGGCTTTAGCCTATGTGCTCTATTTTAAAATACTAGGCTCATCAGGTGCTACCAATATACTGCTGGTTACTTTGTTAGTTCCGGTGTCAGCGATATTATTAGGCTCACTATTTTTGAATGAAACACTAGAGTGGATTCATTTTGTGGGAATGGGGCTTATTGCAGTAGGCTTATCAGCTATAGATGGGCGCTTAATCAAGGCTGCTGTGCGGCTATTTCGATAAACAGGGGCCAGCTTCTGGCGATTCTTGGTTAGCGGCCTCCAAAAATGCGCCTCGCTCTTCACGACTTAAATAGAGTCGTTGGCCTTGTTGATCGTAGATGCGCATTTCGGGCGCAATAATGGGCTTTTCCATGTGATTTATTACTGTTATATTTTGATTCACTATAAGCTAAAAAAAGACCCAAAACAACTGGGCAAAGAACAATAGAGATCTAATCACTATAGACCATGAATCACTTTAAGGTAGACGGATTCATGAAGAAAGTGCCCCCCGTCTAAATTTTTCAAGTTGTGGTAACACAATGAGATTTTAAATCCATTTTACGGTTTTATACCCTACACTAGGTATAGTCCAACAATTATTAAGATTCTTATATATGGAAGTCGATGAAATTTTCCAAATATTAAAATACGACACTACTACGATTTCCAGTGGTTTTATTGTTTATAACCAGCTATTCGACTCGCAAGAAACAGTTGATATTTTAAATGCCTGTGGATCAAACGTTTTTGTTACATATCAAAACAACTTTCTAGATAGTTGTATCTTATTTATTTCTAGAATGACTGACTCTGGCTCAACAGGCCATAATGACAACTTAGCCTTAACGAGCTTAATTTCGAAATTGCCTACAGGCTCCGATGACTTAAAAAAAAGAATGAATGAAAAAATATCATCAATTAACCGAACCATTAGAAAAGTGCGGTCTAAAAAAATTGCTCACTGCGATGCACATGTGCGCTCTGGGAAATCAGTATTGGAACCTGTCAGTTTTTTAGATATTAAAGATGGGTTGGATGCAATAGCAGAAACGCTAAACATGTACGAATATTATATGAACAAATCTTCGACGATGTACAGCGCGACTATACTACCACTCGGCAGTGATGGCTCATACTTACTTAACCGACTTAAAAAGTCAGAGGCCTATGTTGCGATTGAGCGTTCTGGTGGATGTGAAATTAATATGTGGAAAGACGCCTTTTCAACTTCCGAATAAACAGTCCCCGTAATTGGCTAACGTATTAATATAAAAGGTGTAAAAACCACTATTAATTCGGAATATATGCCCTAAGTCTTTGACTTATATGGATTTCATAACGGATTAAAAATCTGTTATCAATGATGCGTGGCTCAGGGGAGCATAAAAAGCAGCCATCAGTGAGCTGCGCCAATCAAAAACGAAAGAACTTATATACCGAGCGCTACATGGTAGACGGGTTCACCGTTTTCCGTTCTACAATCAGGGAAACGGCCTTAGCTAAATTATTAAAAACAGAAAACTATAAACACGAATCAACTTTTTAACGGTAAACCGCGGTTTACTATTAGACTTTAAGAGACTTTTCTTAACAGTAAACTATAGTTTACTGTTGGTAATTCCAAGACCTTTTTATGAGTAAACTGCGGTTTACTCATGCCGCCTATATTGGCTTAATCACATAGTTAAAACTACGGTGGTATCCATGTTAGACGTTCATCTTTTGGCCCATCGGCTTCGCCACTAAACCAAACACTCAAACTTTCAACAATAATCCCTTTCGTAGCGTTCTCCATTTCTAAAACCCACGACGGGTTTGGTAATCCCCCCATTAATAACCTAAGTTAAAAGTAGAGGTTTAGGCAGCGGCCAA